>JAFUTM010000294.1 GCA_017484235.1 Selenomonadaceae bacterium | reverse complement strand
GCATATTCGCGCATTGACGGAAACAAACCGGCTTGCTGTCGTTCAAGTTGTATTCTTAAAACATTTATAACATCTGCATCTTTAATCGCATCTTCCACTGTCGTCTTTTTCAAACTTAAATTTGAACGTCATATCTCCAACAAACTGCCCGTAATGAGTGCTGTCACCTTTTACCTCAAAATCAACAAAGGCGTGACTGCCTCTTCTCAAATGTGCTTAAATATTTTCTCGAAAGGTCTATATTCCTCACTATATAGGAAGGGCTTTTTTATTTGTCTACAATCTTAGCAGGTTCATCGCCTGCTTCCTTAATCATTTATCCGTCAGTTAGTCAACTTTTTTACCAGTCAACGCTAGCGTCAACAGTGCCATTCGGACGGCAACGCCATTTTGTACCTGCTCACGTATTGCAGAGTGTTCGCCGTAAGTCACTGCCGTTGAAATTTCCAAGCCTTTGTTCTGAGGTCCAGGATGCATAACCAATACATCATCTTTTGCAAGTTTCAACCGTTCATCGTTAATGCCAAAGATTCGTGCATATTCGCGCATTGACGGAAACAAACCGGCTTGCTGTCGTTCAAGTTGTATTCTTAAAACATTTATAACATCTGCATCTTTAATCGCATCTTCCACTCGTTCGTGAATAGTAACACCGTCGATATTAAAAAAGCGCGGCATCAGCGTTTTTGGTCCGGCCAAGTGAATATCTAAGCCCATTTTTGTCATACCGGCAATATCGGAACGAGCAACACGACTATGAAGAATATCACCAACAATCGCAATTTTTAGTCCGTTGAGTTCGCCCTTTGCCTGTTCAATCGTAAATAAGTCCAGCAGTGCCTGCGAAGGGTGAGCGTGAGCACCATCACCGGCGTTAATAATTACGGGCTTAACGACACGTGAGGCAAAGTCCGCCGCGCCCTCTGCTTTGTGACGCATAACAATTGCATCGACGCCCATTGCCTCAATCGTATAGAGTGTATCGCGCAGGCTTTCACCCTTGACGACACTTGATGCACTCGTATTAATGCTCACAACATCTGCGCTGAGATATTTACCGGCAAGTTCAAATGAAGTGCGCGTTCTGGTGCTTGGCTCGAAAAACAAATTGACGATAGACTTGCCTCTGAGTGTCGGCACTTTTTTAATATCACGTTTAATTATATTTTTCATTTCTTTGGCAGTATCCAAAACAAGCCGGATTTCTTCATTGGAAAAATTTTTTAATGAGATAATATCTTTGCCCGCGAGTGTAGCGGCTGAATCATTATTCAATTAAGTCACTCTTTCGTTAAAAAACTGGATTCTTTATTTAAGAAATTTATCAAGGCAGCGATTGTATATTATCGAGCGGCCAGAATACAAGTACGGCTTTGCCTTTGATTAAATCAAGAGGCACAAATCCAACATCGGCAAATCTGCTGTCGTCAGAGTTATTGCGATTATCACCCATAACAAAAACCGTTCCCTCTGGTACAGTTACTTTTGGATATTCAGTGCGCGTCTTTTCCAAAATATAATCTTCGGTCAGCATTTGACTGTTTACATAGACGTGACCTTCTTTAATTTCGATTGTATCGCCGCCAACCGCAATGACACGCTTAATAAAATCGCGGCTCGGATCACGCGGATATCTAAAAATTAAAATTTCACCTTTTTCAGGATTGCGCAATCTATAAATAAACTTATTTACAACCAAGCGTTCTTCGTGCTGCAGTGTTGGACGCATTGACGGACCGTCAACGATGTAAAGTTCTACAATATAAGTGCGAATTAAAAGAGCCATAACTACTGCCGCAATGATTGATATAACCCAATCTTTGGCTTCTTCACCCAATGAGCTGTTTTTAGAATCACCTTTTTGTTCCATTTTAGACTCCATTTTCACAAAAATCCTCCAAAAAAAGGAGGCCTGCTAAGATTAACAGACCTCCCGAAATTAATATTAGTTTTTCTTCTCCTTAATGCGGGCGGCCTTACCGGTGAGTTTACGCAGATAATAAAGTTTGGCACGACGCACAGCACCACGACGAACTACTTCAATTTTGTCGACGCGCGGTGAATGAACTGGAAACATTCTTTCAACGCCAACGCCGTAAGAAATTCGACGAACGCGGAACATCTCTCTGACGCCAGTGCCCTGTCTGCCAATTACAACACCTTCAAAAATCTGGATACGTTCGCGAGTGCCTTCAACGATTTTTGCGTGAACTCGTACCGTATCGCCAGGTCCAAACTGTGGTATGTCAGTGCGCAGTTGTTCTTTTTCCAATGATTCAATAATATTCAAATTAATCTCCTCCATTATAACGTTCTTAAATTCAATGCAAAATCTTAAAAAATATACACTGTGCATCACATTTAGCGGAACGTCCGTTTAACGTCAATCAGTTTAACAAAAAAAGTTGTAACTGTCAATAGTTATAATATATAACTTTACATTTAAATTCATCATTATAATTTTAAATATTTTTGAATACCGCCGCGCATATTCGAGTCGTGAACAGCTTTTTCAAGTGGACGCGAACCAGCATCAATATCAAATTCAATGTTGCCAATAATTCTATACGCGATATTTAATAATTTATTTGAATTAATATCAATATCCAATGTCGTATTCGCCAAAACATTTCTTGCCATATCAAAAAGTTTAATGGCTTCAGCTTTTTGATCTTCCGTCAGCTTGAAATCGTGCATTTTATTTGGACGACGATAGCCGTTTGAGCGAATTTTACTATTTTTAATGCCTTTATTTCGCTGAACGGGCATAACTTTAATTCTTTTAGCCATAAGCTCACCTCTTCTTATGCAGGAAGAATGAAGCACCCTCTGGTGATTCACACTGCAAGTTGCAGGTTTCACTCAAACGATTGCCACTGAGCAGGTAATCCACTGCACAGCACCAATCTCCAATCATCTTTTCATTAAACTCAAGGCAGTAAGCAAAGTCCACAATGCTTGGCAGCTCATTATTATAAATTTCATCATTGACCGCCGCCGCAAACAACAACCAGAAAATCAGACGATAGTATTCTTCATACTTTTTATCAGGTTTATTTTTCATGTCTTTAAAAAGTTGAATGACAGCCGTTTCATCAACAATATCAACTGGGCTGGATTTACCTGGATTAAAGATGTTTTCCATTACCGATATGAATTGATCTGAGTTATACTTTTTTAAAATAGGTGATGAATAAACCTGAAATTTACCGAAGATAAAAACACCGCCAGAACGACCAGTTGCAGAAAGAAGATAACGATCCACTTCCTGAATCATAGTTGTAAATTTTGTGACCTTCATATCAGCACCGTCATTGGATTTATTATCCTGTCTAAATGCCATAACAAGACCTCCTCAATTAATAATTATATCTTATTTTAACAATTTTAATTAAATAATTCAAGTATTCATGTTCTATTTTGGTCATACAAAATAATAAATATAAGCAGGAAAATAATCATCAAAGTAGAATGTAAAAATTTGAGGTGATAGAATGTATAAATCGCTTGGTAGTATGGAAGTTGCCGAGATTAATGGCACAATTTATGAATATGAACATAATAAAACTGGTGCCAGAATAATTTATATAAAGTCTGACGATGATAATAAGGTATTTATGATTGGATTTAAGACGCCGCCGATTGATGACACCGGAGTTTCTCATATAATGGAACACAGCGTACTCTGCGGCTCAAAGAAATATCCATTAAAAGACCCTTTCGTTGAGCTTGTCAAGGGTTCGCTGAATACATTTTTGAACGCAATGACATATCCAGATAAGACGGTGTATCCAGTAGCAAGCCGTAATAATAAGGACTTCAAAAACTTGATGGACGTTTACTTGGACGCAGTTTTCAATCCACTGATTTATGTTGATGAGGGCATCTTTAAACAAGAAGGCTGGCATTATGAAGCAAACGGCATAAGCGGCGTAGTGTATAACGAAATGAAGGGCGCATTGTCAACGCCGGAAGCAAAGCTGGAAAGTCTAATTATGAAAACGATGTATCCAGACAGCTGTTATAAATATGAATCTGGAGGCGATCCAAAGTCAATACCAAACCTCACGTATGATAACTTTATAGCTTTTCACAAGAAGCACTATCACCCTTCAAATTCTATAATTTACTTGTATGGTGACGTTGACATTGATGAACGACTGGAGTATTTAGATCGCGAATATTTATCTAAATATGATAAAATAAATCCTGATACTGAGATTAAGCCGCAGCAGATTTTTACATCAATGGTAAAAACTGAGGGCGATTATCCAGTAAGCGAAGGCGAAGACACGACAAATAAAAGTTTTTTGTCATTGAATTTTTTAATTGATTGGGAAACGCTCATAAACAAGCTGCAAATTAATATACCGGATAATGAGAATTATACATTAAAGCTGCAGATTGTTGGATTAGCACTGCAGATTTTAATAAAAGCTATATTCAACAGTGAGGGCGCACCAATTAAAAAAGCTGTCATAGATGCGGGCATAGGTAAAGATATAGATGTAGGTCTTGAACCGGACTTGATACAACCTTTAATTGAAATCACAGTAACCGGTGCGGAAGCAAGTTCTGTTGATAAGTTCTATAATGTAATAATGGACAAGTTAAAAGAACTTAAAAACGGTATAGATAAAGTGCGTTTGGAAGCGGCAATTAATTCAACTGAGTTTGCTCTTCGTGAATCAGATTTCGGTTCTACACCGAAAGGGCTGATTTATGGACTGACAATGATGCGCAGTGTACTCTATGGCGGCGCAGCAGACGCATTTTTAAGATATGAAGATGCATTAAAAGTTGTCAAAAACGAGTTAAATAATGGTTTATTTGAAAAAGTGGTTGAGCAGGTTTTCCTGTCAAATCAACACGTGGTGCAAGCCGTTTTAAAACCGGCAGTGATGAAACCAGAAGCAGAACCTATTCCAGAAATAACTGAAGAAGCAACTCAAACAAAAGAATCACCATATACTGATAATTTGGAAGTTATTCCACTTTTGGAATTATCCGACATAAAAAAAGAATCAGATGTGTTGCCGGCTAAATTCAGAGACCTTGACGGCGTGAGAATAGTACATTCAAATATACAGACGAATGGCATAATTTATTTGAGAATGTATCTGGATGCCTTGAAAGTGCCGCAAAAATTGCAGCACACGGCATATCTGCTAGTTGATTTGCTTGGTCGAGTTGACACGACAGAACACACGTATGAGGAATTGTCCAACGAAATACAATTACATCTCGGCGGTTTTGGAATGAATCTCAGCGCATATACAAAGTCAAATAAAGCTGATTCATTTATGCCAAAATTGTTGATAGCAACAAAAGTGCTGGCAAGCAAACAAGATAAACTCAGTGAACTTCTGACGGAAATATTAACAAAATCTGTATTTACCGATAAGAAACGCATCAAAGAACTAATTGAAGAAGAACAGATTGGACTAGAACTGAGTATTGAGCGCGGTGCACATCAAGTGGTATCGGCGCGTCTTGCGGCGTATCAGTCTAAGTCTGGAGCTTATAACAATGAAAGTTTGATGCCGTATAATAAATATCTGAAAGAGCTTTTGTTGGATTTTGAAACGAAGTTTGATGAATTAGTAGATGACTTATATGAGGTACGAGACCGTTTGATTAATCGTAATGGTATATTGGTTAGTGTGACGGCGACGGACGAGGTATACAGCTCATTTAAGCCGTATTTATCTCAATTGCTCAAAAATTTACCGGTTGATGAGTATGATATTGAACGCTATCATTATGATATACAAACGCATAAAGAAGGCATCACAAGTCAAAGTATGGTTCAGTACGTTGGCAAGGGCGCAAACTTTATTAAGCTGGGTTATAAGTACAGCGGTGCGATGCCCGTGCTTGAAACGATACTCAGATATGAATATCTTTGGAAAGCGATTCGCGTTGAAGGCGGTGCGTATGGCGCATTTGCAAACTTTAATCGTAACGGTCAAATGATGTTTGAGTCTTATCGCGATCCGAATCTTACGCGAACGATAGAGGTATTTAATAAAACTGCAGACTTTATTAAAAATTGTGAACTGCCGGAACGCGAAATGCGCAAATATATCATTGGTACAATCAGTAAAGTTGATATGCCAAAGACTCCGGCAAGCAAGGGCGCAGCGGCCGTTGAATATATTATTAGAGACATCAGTTATGAGGATCGTCAGCGTATACGTGATGAAATTCTTTCAACTAAACAGAGCGATATACAAAATCTTGCAGAAATAGTTAAATCTTGTATGGACGAAGATAATTTATGTGTCTTTGGCAATGAGAAAATCGTCAATGAAAATGCAAAGTTATTTGACAAATTGATTAAAAGCAAAGTTTAGTAATTAATTTAAAAACAAAATAACTATTTGCTATTTTTCAATAAATTTGACATACTTAAACAACAGAAAAGAGTATATAAGTGACAGAAGACTATTCTCGATTGATATATTTGTTCACAGATTTGATGATACCACTCGTCGTTGGATACGCAGCTCATCAATTACATTTGATAAAAGAAGAGTGGATAAATAAACTAATTCGTTTTAATGTAAGAATAATTTTTACACTGCTGTCACTGCTAAGTTTTTGGGTGTTGCCTATTTCTTGGGAATTAGCTTGGCTGCCAGTATTTGGCATATATTATGTATTGTTTCCTGGAGCATTGGCATGGCTTTTGTTTGTGAAAAAGTATAACAATCCATTGCAGCAAGGCGCATATATGATGACGACAATGCAGCCGAATATCGGAACATTATGCGGAGTATGTGCATTTATATTATACCAGGAACAAGGATTCGCGTATTCACAAATAGTGGCAAGCGTAGGCAATATTTTAATGGTGTTGGTTTGTTTCCCATTAGCTCATTATTATCACGAGAAACACCATATTAAGAAGTTAGAGAAAAAAAGTCATTGGCAAACGTTTAGAGAAAGATTTCTTAACTTAAATCAAGTCAGTCTAATTGGATTGGTACTGGGTATAATATTCAACGTAAATGATGTGCCGCGTCCTGAATTTTTAAGCATAATGTTTCCGTGGCTGGTGCATATCGGTGCGTGGATTGGATTTATACCGGTAGGTGCGCTCATTGATTTCAGATATACAAAACTATATTATGAGAGAATCATTAACCTTGTACCTTTACGATTTATAATAATGCCTTTGGTTACATTGTTTAGTGCAAGTCTTGTAATTCGTGATATAATTATTATTAATTCTTTACTCGTGTTTTCCATTGCACCATCGGGCATCAATGCCGTTCTAATATCACGACTTTATGGTTTAACTGTAAATCTTGCGACAGCAGCATTTATTTTGACAACGACAATTTTCTTATTAATAGCTTTTCCTGTTTTGTTTTTTATAATTCAATAATAAGCATTGAGATAATAGTAAACTTGACAGTTTTTATTTTAGGTTGTAGTATATAAAATTGAGGGAGACGTGGAAATGTGAAGCAACAAGTATTTAAAGGTTCAGGCGTGGCGATAATAACGCCGTTTAATGAATCCGGCATCAATTTTGAAGAACTTGGCCGCATTATAGAAGACCAGATAGCCAATCACACTGATGCAATAATAATAACCGGCACTACTGGTGAGTCGGCGACAATGACTGATGAGGAACATCGACAGGCAATAAAATATGCTGTTGAAAAAGTCAACCATCGTGTACCAGTTGTTGCTGGTGCCGGTTCTAATGAGACGGCTTATGCAGTGGAATTGGCGCAACACGCCGAAAGTGTTGGAGCAGATGCACTTTTAGTTGTGACACCTTACTATAATAAGTGTACCCAAAACGGTCTCGTTGCTCATTATAACAAAATAGCCGACAGTGTTAATATACCGTTGATACTATATAATGTGCCGAGCCGTACAGGTGTTGGCATTAAAGTTGAAACATATGTTAAACTCTCTAAACACCCAAGAATTGTTGCGGTTAAAGAAGCTAATGGCGATCTGTCTGCTATATTGAAGATGCAGGCGGCGTGTGGTGATGAGTTAGCCGTGTACAGCGGCAATGACGATCAGATTGTTCCAATATTGTCGCTTGGCGGTTTAGGCGTTATCTCAGTTCTTGCTAATGTGGCTCCTAAAGCTGCTCACGATATTTGTCAGTTATATTTTGACGGCAAAGTTAAAGAGTCGGCAAAATTGCAAATTGAGTATTCTGATTTGGTTGAAGCTCTATTTTGTGAAGTTAATCCAATACCAGTCAAAACGGCGATGCGTCTTATGGGCTATAATGCCGGCGAATTGAGGATGCCGCTTACTGAAATGGAAGAAGCTAATTTAAATAAATTGAAAGCTTCATTAAAGAAACATAACATTATCAAATAATAATTTATGTTTTGGAGCTAAGTTCGATTTTTTAATTAATAACTTAAACGGAGATGATTACATGAAAACGATATTTAAAACATTTTTAACATTTTGTATGTTAATGATGATGACGGTTGGTTTATGTGAAGCTGCCGCCTCAGCTGAAACCATAGACAATGGTGAAGAAGTTGCAAAAGTAAAACGTATAGCGGTAGCATATCCAGATTATTACAAAACGTTGGATACCGAACCAACAATAAGCGAGTTTATAGAATTACTGTACGAAGCAAGTAAGGGAACAAAACACTTTTATGTAATTTCTTATGACGAAGTTGCTGATAAAATAAAAGCTGACACTGGAATTGATATAAAAGTTTTGAAAAACACAATGGAAGCTCGCAAAATTTACAAAGAACACATTTATAAATACGCTGATGCTTACGTAATTGTAACTTTGGCCAACAATAGTCGTGTAACTATGTTCTGCGATGCTTATCTGGCAAACAGCAACGAAAGAATATACAGCCTGCAGATTCAATCAGGTAAAAGAGACTCTTATAAAACTACCAAAGAATATAAAACATTGGCAGAACAATTTTATAAAGCTTTAGACAAAGCTGTACAATCAGAAGCTAAGAAACTTAAAGAAAATAATAAATAAATCAGCGGAAATATTAAATTAATAGGTCGACACTTTTAGATTAAAATTTTTTACAAAAGTGTCGACTTTTAGTATATTCATTTTAGTCATTTGAGAAATTGTAATTCATAGCAATAAATATATGACTCTACAATTTTTTTGTATAAAATGAAGGAAAAAGCGGCGTATAACAAGAATTAAAACGTTATTTAATAATAGTAAGGAGGCATAACTAATGAATACGCAAACGGTCAAAGGGAAAATTTTATTACTGGTTCTTCCAATTGTTGTTATCGGTTTATTTATTCTATCCGCTGTAATTTTTAAATACATGGGTTCAACATTTGAAGAACAAATTGTCGCAAGCAGTATGAACAACACAAGGGAAATCAGTGAAAGCATATCGGGCTGGCTGGATACTCGACTGCTTGAAACTCAGACTTATGCTTCAAACGTTGGAGCCAAAACTATGAACGTTGAATTGCTCAACCAAAACAATGTCTATCGTCTTGAACTTATGGATAAAAAGTATCCTGGCGTATATGACAGTGTAAGTTGGGCGGCAATGGACGGCAGCGGTGATACTCACGGTTATACGCACAGCGGCTATAAACTGATGCACAACGCTGAAAAGGCTTGGTATAAACGAATGATGACTGCTCAGGAAGAATCATTTATGACAAGTCCTGTCATATCTCAGGCTACAGGTAAAATTATAGTCAATGCCATTTCACTTATAAAAAACAACGAAGGTCAATATACTGCTGGCATCTTGGCAGCTATTTATGTTCAATCCGTTATGGACAAGGTACAAGCTCTTAAGTTTGGTGAAAAGGGTTACAGTCTGCTTGTCTCCAAAGAAGGCATATACATAGTTAATCCGAATGAAGATGCAATTATGAAACAAAATATATCTCAAGAAAGTGATCCGGCTTTAGTTGAACTTGGCAAAAAAATGCTCTCTGGAGAAGAAGGCATATACCGTTATACTTCTAAAGACGGCGATGATATGATTGCTTTTTATAATCCAATTAAGTCTACCGGCTGGGGAATGGCTACTTTGGCTTATGAAGATGAGTTGCTTGAGCCGGTTGATAATATGTTAAAGATAATGGCCGGCATTTCACTTGCAATTTTGATTTTGATATTTATTGGCATTTTGGTAACAGTTAATAAAGTTATGGCACCGCTCGGAATTATGATGAATGAAGTACACAATCTCGCAAAAGGTGATTTCAGCAACCGACCGTCAGAAATACATTCCGATGACGAACTTGGAATGTTGGGAGCCGCATTACAGGAAATGCGTCAGGGCATTTCAAAAGTAATGAAGTCTGTTCGCGACAATGCACAAAGTCTCCTTGCTTCCGCCGAAGCACTCAACACTACGACGGAGCAATCGGCATTAGCAGCTAACCAGGTTGCACAGTCCATAGTCAAAGTAGCAGAAGGTACTAATATGCAGCTTGATGCGGTTAATGCGACCTCAGAAGCAATAGAAAGTCTTAACAACACGATCAAAATAATTGCATCTGATGCGGATAGTGCTGCTGAACAAAGTCGTTCGGCTTCTGATGTGGCACGTGAAGGCGGCAAAACTCTTGAAGAAGCAATTGAACAAATTAAATCCATTGAACACGCACAGAAGAAAACAACGGAAGCCGTTGCAAAACTCGGCGAAAGTTCTAAAGAAATTGGACAGATTGTTGACACTATCTCTGGAATCGCAGAGCAAACTAACTTACTTGCGTTAAATGCAGCAATAGAAGCTGCACGCGCCGGTGAGCACGGTCGCGGCTTTGCAGTTGTTTCTGACGAAGTTCGTAAGTTAGCAGAATCTTCACGTGAAGCAGCTCAAAAGATTTCTGATTTAGTACAAGCTTCTCAAGAAGATACAGAACGAGCTATCTCAGATATGGAACGCGGAAGTAAGGAAGTTCACATTGGTACAGAAAATATAATGTCAATGGGCGATGCGCTCCGTAAGATTATTGATATTGTCGAAAAAGTTTCTGCACAAGTGCAAGACATTTCTGCTTCCATTCGTTCAATGGCAGGAAATGGTGAACAAATAGTCGGTCACATTCGCAGTATTGAAGACAGCAGCAAGAGTTCTGCGGAAGAAGCTGAAACAGTATCTGCTGCAACCGAACAGCAGACCGCCTCTGTCCACGAGATCGCCAACGCCAGCACCAGTCTTGCACAGATGGCAAACGAACTGCAAAAAGAAGTTCAGAAATTTAAATTATAATTAATGGTTGGAAGGGTATCATGCGTTTTATTTAAATAGGAGCTATTGCGATGATAAAAATAATGTTAGTACGTCACGGCGTAACCGAATGGAACAACAAGGGCAGATTTCAAGGTCAGTCGAATATTCACCTTGCACCTGACGGCGTGCATCAAGCTCGCCTGTTGACTGCACATTTTCCATTTGATATAGTTGATGCGATTTATTGCAGCGATCTCAACCGAGCTAAAACTACAGCTGAAGTCATTGCAAGCCGGTTTAATTTAGATATTATTCCGCTTGTTGAGTTTCGCGAAATGAATTTTGGTGAATGGGAAGGCCGCTCTTTTGAATCGCTTGCACAGGAAAATCCGATTGACTTTAAAAAATTTTTTGTCCAGCCGGATATGCTTTTAATTAAAAATGGCGAAACTTTTGCTGAAGTACAGAATCGCGCAATGACAGCGCTTAGAAAGATTATTAACGATTATGAGAGCAAGTCTCGTGACTGCCATATTGTTATTGTCACTCACGGCGCAGTTATCAGAGTTATTCTTGCCGAAATTTTATCAATGCCGCTGCGTAAAATCTGGACACTTAAGCAATACAATACCGCCATCAACATTATTAGAGTTGACGACGGCGATTATTCCGTTGAACTTATTAACAGTACCTATCATCTGCATATTTGAGCACGGAATATAAATACGGCTCAATTAAAATTCTATACCGGCTTGGGCTTTCACGCCAGAATCGTAGGCGTGTTTAATCTTAGTCATTTCAGTTACAATATCAGCTTTATTTATCATTAATGGTGTTGCGCCGCGTCCAGTTAGCACAAGATGTACACCTCTTTCTTCGGCCAATTCCATTAGATCAAATATAGCTGATTCTTTAATTAGACCGCCTTTGAGTGCGTAATTTATTTCATCACAAATTACCATATCATAATTCAATATCGCATTTCTTATCGTGTCAAGTCCAGCCTGAGCCGCAATTTCGTGCTGTGATGCTTCACCGTTTTTGGTGAAACCAATACCGCATTGTTCGACCTCGATGCCAATTTTTCTCATCATTTCCAGTTCACCGCTATTTGCATTTTTTATCATCTGAATAAATTTAACTTTTAAACCGTGTCCGGCAGCTCGGACTGCTGCACCAATAGCGGCGGTGGTTTTTCCCTTGCCACCGCCGTCATTTATTATAATCATAAATAAACCTCCAAACATTAAATATTAATACTTAATATAGGCAGTATAACGGAAAATACGATTAATGCTACGATGATGCCGACAAATAATGTGCCAAAAATTTCAGCTTTAACGGGCAGTTGGCTGGACAGTTCTTCAACTTCAAATTCACTGAGCTTTTCACACTTTTTTAACATCTCCGGCAGAGTGCCGCTGGATTCACCAGTTGTTATCAGTCCTTGATATTCAGCCGGAAAGGATTCACTTTGAAGCCTACCGCCTTGTTCAACTTTATACTTAACTTGAGTCCAGACCACTTTAATATAACTGTTTGAAGAAGCATTTGCAACCATACCTATTGCTTCATCAATCTGGACGCCGCTTTCAAGCAAAAACGATAGTGATCCAAACGAGTTCATCCATTCTTTTTGACTTATTAGATTACCGATAAGTGGAACCTTTAAAAGATATTGATCTAAATATAGCTGTACAGACGGCGAGTTTTTATAAATCCACACACACGCTGCAGATAATATCATTAATAAAATAAAAATTAATAACATATTTTGAGATAGAAATATGCCAGCCGTTAAAAATATTTGCGTCAGTATAGGCAATGAGGCGTTTTGACTTTGGAAAAAATTTGCAAAGACAGGTAAGACGACGTTTATTAATATTGTAATTGAAATCATTGCGGCAATCAATACAAATGTCGGATAATATAACGCCGATCGCAATTTTTGACGAGACTTGTAATCTTTTTCGAGTTGTTCAGCAAGTTTTTCCGAAATTTCCTGCATACGACCACTCCGCTGTGCAATTATCATCATTTGAATGATATTATCAGAAAAAATTAATCTATACTTGCTTAGCGCATCGGCAAGAGTTTTGCCAACTTCTATATCCGACAAGATTGATTTTATAATGGCTTGCTGTGATTTATCTTTTGTCGACAGCAGAAGTAAATCCAAAGACGCTTTTAAATGCATTACATCAAGTGTCGTCGAAAGCTGACGAAAAAATAAGGCTGTCCATTTATTTCCGACTCTAACCTGTTCAATGCGTTCAAGTAAGTTATCAAGGAAACGCCGCTGTACTTCTTTAATTTCAACAGCAGCTAAACCTTGATTTTGGAGTACAACATACGCTTCTTTTACATCGTTGGCATTGAGTTCACCTGTTTGAAATGTTTTATCTTTATCATAAGCTTCATAGCTAAATCGTTTAATTTTCACCACCACCTTTATTAATTATGAATGTTGAATGAGAAATTAGGAATTTTTAATTGTTGATTGATTAATAAACTATTATACAATATTTTAAATAAGTATTCAAAAAATGATATAAAATTGAGGTAAAACTATGAAACTCAGTAAGGAATTTTATCGGCGTTCCGGCTTAGTTGTAGCCCGTGAATTGATTGGTAAAAAATTAGTACACATTACGGAAGAAGGCACAACCGCTGGAATTATTATAGAGACAGAAGCATATATGGGCGCAACTGATGCAGCGGCTCACTCATATAAAAACCGCCGCACTAAACGAACGGAAGCAATGTTTAATGACGGCGGTCACGCTTATATTTATTTGATTTATGGAATTTATATGTGTATGAATGTCGTTGCAAATGTTAAAGATGTACCAGAAGCAGTTTTAATCCGTGCATTGCAGCCGACTGATGGCATTGAAATTATGAAGCAGCGACGCAATAAGCAATCACTAAAGGATTTATGCAGTGGTCCCGGCAAATTAACACAGGCTATGAATATAAATATGAGTCATTACAATATGGATTTATGTGGTGACGAATTGTTTATAGAGACAACCGACTTAAATTTAAATATCGAAACGACTAAAAGAATCAATATCGACTACGCAGGCGAAGCCGCAAACTATCCCTGGCGGTTTATTGCTGCACCATACTAGAACTTGAAATATAAAAATATTTGTGATAATATTATATCGTAAATTATCTTTAATCAGGAGTATTAGTATGAAAAAAATTTGTTTTTTAATGATAGCGGCACTAGCACTTGGTATAACCGGCAGTGGCTGCGGTAAAGAAGATATGCCCGAAGATGCGCTCAAAGACATTCAAGTTGCCATTGCTAAACAAGATAAAGAATTGCTTGCGACACGTGTTGATGTTGATAAATTTCTGGATATGACATACAATGATGTAACTGAAGCTATTGCAAACAATGTCGGCGAACTTCACAATCGTTATCCTGATGATCCATACTTTTGGAATACGCCTCAATTTATCAGAACTTACAATGATTCGCATCGCAATTTTTATATGAGTTTTGTAAATGCTTCAGTCAATGCATATTTTGATCCAAATGTTAAACTTGACAGCTTTATAAACATTTTTGCAATTCAATGCGCCAATGAATTTAAGAATCTCTGTGCCGCAATGAACACAAAGATAATTAATACAAAAGTTGAGGGCAGTCACGCCTTTGTTGATTTTGAAGTGAAAGGCGACAGTACTCATTACGGGCAGTTTGTTGGAGATATGACGTTCAAATTTAAGTTTGAAAAAGACGACAGTGGAAGATGGCGTCTCAGTAAGATTGAAAATATAGACGAATTAATTTATCCACTGGTCGACAGAGCTGAGCTTGTCTGGCCGGAAACTATAATGTAGTGCTTCAATTTGCCAAAAAATTTTTTGGGAGTGTTTTTCTTGTTTAAATCAATTTTAAAATTGGTTATTTTTTGTCTTGCCCTCATAACTTTTTCAAATTTAGCCTATGCAGATAAAATAGTTCGTGTTGGCTGGTATGATTCGCCTTTTAATTATAAAGACAATTTTAACAGGAGATCGGGCTACGCGTATGAATTTCAACAAAAAATTTCTGCTTATACTGGCTGGACTTACGAATATATTAACGGAAGCTGGCCGGATCTTTACAATATGCTTGTAAATGGTCAAATTGACATTTTAAGCGACGTTTCCTACACGCCGGAACGTGCAAATTTGATCTTATTTCCTACTTTGCCGATGGGCGCGGAATCTTACTTTTTATATATATCTTCAACAAACAATTCAATCTCTAAAAATAATCCGACATCTTTGAACGGAAAAAAATTGGAGTGAACGCAAATAGTTATCAGGGAACGCTTTTTCAAAAATGGGCGGCTGATAATGGAATTAATGTCCAATTGATTGGATTGAATGATAGTGAGAAAAATTCATTTGCAAAATTAGAAAATGGTGAGCTTGACGCATATATAAGTCTTGACTGTTACGAAGACGAAAACGAACATTCTTGTATACCGATTTTTGAGATTGGACAGTCAAATTTTTTCTTTGCGGTGAATAAAAATCGTCCAGATTTACTAAATGAATTAAATTTCGAGATGGGCAAAATTAACGACGAAAATAGATTTTATGACGATTATCTTTATAATAAATATTTGAAGAGCAGCGGCACAAATGCTCTCATTTCAAATGATGAATTGAATTGGATTGCAAATCACGAGACTATTCGCGTTGGATATTTGGACAATTTTGCTCCATTTTGTGAGAAATCAATGACTGGTGAATTAAATGGAGTTTTGAAAAATTATCTTGAACTCGCAGAAAATTGTACAAGAAATGCTAAATTAAATTTTGAGACAAAATCTTATTCAACATTGCAGGACGCTTTTCAAGCATTAGAAAATAATGAAATTGACTGCGTTTTTCCTGTACATTTGAGTACTCACGACGCAGAATCAATGGGAATTATGACGACGAATCCTTTTATTCAAACTGAAATGTATTTGATGACGAATAAATCATCGCAAAAGGTAATTTCAGCAGATCAGGAAATTGTCGTCGCTATAAATGGAACGAATGCAAATTATAAAACTTTTTTAATGGATAATTATCCAAATTGGAAATTTATTGACTGCAAAAGTATGGAGGCAGCATTAAATTTGGTAGAATCTTCTCAAGCAGATTGTACGCTTGTAAATAACTATCAAGTGGCGCAATTTAGTGCAGCTAAATATGATTTATACGCACTTGCCACTGGAAAGACAATGAATTTTTCTTTTGCAATTAAAAAATCTGAATCTGCGCTTTATTACATCTTGAATAAGACTGCAAGCCTTGTGCCGAATTCCTCACTTCAATCTGCACTTACTGAATATTCATCTTCAGGTATGAATATTTCTTTTGGCGAATTTTTAAGAATGCACATTTATCTTGTAATTGCGAGCGGTTTAGCCATTGCGATTGGTGTTATAATGTTTATTAAACGCCGTGCTGAACAAAATGAAAAAATGCTCAAAGACAAGTTAGCAGTTCAAGAAAAACAACTTGAAAATGAGCAAAAAACTTATGAAATTAATTCTATAATTTCAACGATTGCCGTAGATTACCGCAGTGTCTACAGCGTCGATCTTGACAACAATGAAGGATGTTGCTACCGCGTTAAAAATAACACAGACGACGAAGAAAGCGATCTTAAAGGCATTAAGAAAGGCGACAGATTCCCATTTCGTGAAAATTTTATTTTATATGCAAGGAATTTTGTCGCACCATCTGACCGTAAAAATTTTTTAAAGTTTATTGAACCGGAAAATATTCGTGCAAAATTGTCGAAAGAAATAATGACAGGGCATCGATATCTTGCGATTAAAGATGGCATTGAACAATATGAAATGATTCGCATCGTGGACACCAATTTAGGAAAAGCGCGAGATAGAATTAATCTAATCAGCATAGGTTTTGCCAACGTAGACAGCGAAACGTGTGAATTAATGGAACAAAACCGTGCCCTTTCTGAAGCTTTGAAAAAAGATCAAGAATCCTAAAAAAATTTGAGAATATAACATATTTTATCAGCTTTTCATTAAAAGTGTCCTCTAAAAGCATCATTAAACATCTGGATTATTTTGATAGAACCATTCCTGCACGGCTTGACCAATGATTTTTTTACCTTCCATATCAGGGTGAAGACCGTCCGTTGTAAGATCAGCACGTAAATTGCCCTCTTCATCTTCAAAATCAGCAGTGATGTCAATAAAATATTCCTGTTTCCTTATCCACTCACAGGCATAATCATAATGAGTCTGCCAATCAGATGGCGGTCTCTCAATGAGTTTAGCCTTTTTTATTAAATCTGGATTGATTGGAGTTGGAGTTATGAAAACCGGAATAATACCATTGTCCTTGCATTTTTCAGCTAGAATTTTATAATTGCAAATTGTCTCCCAACCAATAGTATTTGCTCTAAAATCATTAACACCAGCCATAATAATTAAAATTTTTGGTGCAAAGGATAAAACATCATTATCGAATCGATTAATGAGCTGCTCAGTAGTATCGCCGCTTTTAGCTAAGTTTTTGATCGGTATACTACAGTATGTTTCCCAATTATACATTGCTACAGAAGGTGGAACGCTGATTGCGCCTCCACCGTGTGTTATGCTGTCGCCAAAGGCTGCATACTTAGTCGGCGCAGTAACTGTGAATGAGTTTGCCTCTGTTTGTTCCGACCATTCAGATAACGCAAATCCATATTTAGACATTGCCTTAACACGCCAATAATATTCTCCGGCCTCATCAATTGGTTGATAGTCGTAAAAATCATAAATTTCATCTTCATCTTTTTCTCTAGTTTGATAGCTTCGTACAATTTCGCCATCTTTTAAAAGCTGAATCAAATAATAATCGGCATTATATTTTGGTACCCACGAATAAACCGGATAAAGTGGCGCATAATCCATTTTGTCAAATTCAGTCGTCGTTCTCATCATAAATGGATTTACTTCAGTTTCTAGAACACTTATATCGTCGCGAATAACATTATTGTATAAGTCCAAAGCCGTAATCTTAAAAGTTTGCTCCACACTGTTGACTTTAACCTCAATACCATTAATACACGTTATATATTCTTCATCATTAAAAATAACTTTATATTTGACCGCGTTAGGCACCATTGCCCACGACAGCCTTAGAATGGTTTCTGAGTTTTGTGTGTCTTGCAACATCTCATTTGATCTTTCTTCCAAATTTCTATCTGAAACTAAATCAGATGGTCTCAATGATTCAGATTCTGGAGTCGGTGTTAAATTTAAATTTGAATCTGGAGATTTTACTGGTGATGAAGGTGTTCGAGAAGGCGGCGAATTATTTGCCACCGTCATTGCCGCTGTCATAAAAAATAAAAAAAACGTAAAGAGAAGTGACATAATCCTAATCATGACAATCCCCCCAGCGTTCATAAAGTTCATCTATCTCTTTTAGTTTATTTTCGTGATTTACAGCTAGTTCTTTTAATTTATCGACATCAGAAGAGTTATTTATTTCAGTTTCTATCATTTTAAGTTCCATCTCTGCCATTGTAATTTGCGCTTCCAGCTTCTCAATTGATTGGTTATTTGGTAATTTGTTTACTTTCTTAGGCGATGATTTTGTCGGTTTTTGATTAACAATGTTCTTATTTACAGTATTTGATTGATTCGTCGAAGTACTTGCAACTTGATTATTTAACTCTATTACGCGGCTCGTAACCTTTTCAAGTAAATACCGATCGTGAGTAACAATTAATAATGTGCCGTCAAATTCCATTAATGCGGCTTCAATTGCTTCACGTGCCGGCAGGTCAAGGTGATTCGTCGGCTCGTCTAATATTAAAAAATTAGCTCCAGTTAAGATTAATTTTGCCAGTGCAACTCGTGTTTTTTCGCCACCGGACATTGAAACAATCGGTTTTGTTGCAACATCTGTATAAATTTCCAATCGAGCAAGCTCAGACCTGGCACGTTCTATAGTAATTCCAAATTCGTTTATCAGTTCTTCAATAGGTGTAGAATCGCCGTCGAGTTCTTCGTGGCCTTGTGAAAGGTAACCAACTTTTACACGATTACCAATTTTAATTATGCCGCTGTCTGACTTTAAATCGCCAACTATCAATTTTAAAAGAGTGGACTTGCCAACGCCATTGCGCCCAATCAATCCGACTTTCTCGCCTTTGAGTATTTCAAGACCAAAATCGTTAATTATATTTTTAAAATTGAGATTTTCGATTGTCAGCACACGATTTGCAGTTTCAGATGTATCAGTTAAATTGAGTTTAATCGTCTCATCGGTCGGCGGCTTTTCTAGTCGTTCCATTCGGTCAAGCGTAATTTGACGACTGCGGGCACGTTTTGCCGTTGAGGCTCGGACTTTGTTGCGCCTGACAAATTCTTCTAATTTGGCAATTTCTTCCTG
>JAFUTM010000293.1 GCA_017484235.1 Selenomonadaceae bacterium | reverse complement strand
GTTCAGAATCATACAGGAAAGCTTAAATAACGTAGTGCGACATTCTGGAGTGAGACAGGCGCAAGTCCGACTGCTCTATTCACCTTCAGCACTTTCCATTTTAGTTGCTGACGAAGGCAAAGGTTTTGATTCCGACAACAACATGAAAATACAACAGTCAATCTTAAATAATAAAAAGCTGGATATTCGCAGCACTGAATATTATAAAGACAACGAAATTGACAATTGCTATTATGGTCTTTTGGGAATGTACGAACGAGCTAAAAATATTGGAGCTGAGCTGAAAATCATATCATCAAAAGGCAATGGAACTAAGGTTCACTTAAAAGTTCCATTTAAAACAGAAGATATTGCTAATGCCGTTGAGATTGAAAAGATTAATAAAGCCCTATCACGTGCAATGAAACGTACTAATTAAAATATCTACAATGAAATTATTGATTTTTATTATGCTTGACTTTAATAATTAAAATTGTTAAACTAAATTTTAATGTTACATATAATTTATTATATAAGGAGAATTTAATTTATGTTCGGTATAGGTGCCGGTGAATTTATATTAATATTAATAGTTGGGCTGATAGTTTTTGGACCGAATAAACTGCCGGAAGTAGGTCGGTCACTCGGCAAACTGATACGTGAGTTTAGGAAAGCTCAATCGGCGTTGTCGGCTACGCTTGCGGAGGTCGACATCTCGTCAACGGCTCCGGCTAAAACGAATCAGACTAACCAAAATGCTCAAACGACAACACAAAATGAATTTACAAATAATACAGCCACTCAAACGACGCCGACGGACTCCACAACATCAACTGCAGCAGCTGTAGTGTCAACGCCTACGACTTCAGAGACGACAAAGCCGCCGACTATTGAAGAGGTAACCGAAATGATAAAGTCCAATCCGATAAAAGTTCCGGCTTCTAAAGTTGACCTGTCTAAAGAAACGGTTGATAATAAGTCGTAATTGTTTACTAATTTTGTCTCAGAATGAGTTTATTGTTTTATTGGTATTAATGGAGATTATGATATGTGTTTATTGAAAAGCCTTATCACTTTTATAATAACTTTGTGTTTAGTCACGACGTTTACATTGACGGCACACGCAGAAATTATCACTATCGAAGTAGATGGCAGCTATAATATGGGTAAAAACGACTCTCAAGCCTTCGCCGAAGAATCGGCCTATCAAGACGCCTTGAGCCGCGCAGCTGACCAAGCTGGTGTGCACGTCGAATCATACAGTGAAACTCATAATTTTAAGCTTACAAAATATGAAGTTCGCGCTACTTCTGATGCCATATTGAATGTCATTGATAAAAAGTTTGATTATACAACTATTGAAAATCAGGCGTTTAAAGTGATTTGTCATATTAAAGTTGAAGCTGACACATCAAAAATTGATGCACTTATGGCAGATAAACGTAATTTAGGACAATCTGCATCGTTGGAGAGGCAGGTTGCGAACCTTCAACAGGAAGTTGCTCAACTGAGAGAAGATGCGGCTAATCGTGCTGAACTCGAACGACAGTATTTAATTAAAGCCTACGAAAAAAATTTATATAACGCATTTAACAATAAATCTAATGAATTGATTAAACATTATATAAATGAGATTCGTCAGCTTGATCCAACAAATGTAATGACTCAATATGTAATATTTTGGAATTATGATAAACAATATGCAATTAACGATGCATTAAATATTTTGAAGATTGATCCTGATAATTATATGGCTTACATAACACTTGCTCTAAAAGATGATTACGATAAATATGCATCAAAAGCCATACAATCTGTCAGAAGGCACTTCACTCCTGATGAGATTAAAAAGATGACGTTGGTTATTATAGCTAATGCAGAAGTTATAGCTAATGCAAAAGTTATATATCCTAATTATTATCGTAAAGGTAATTATACTGATAATGTTATTGCATGTATGATAAATATTTTATATGGAACAAAAAATTGCCTTATTATTTCTAGTCCTGATGAGGTTCAAGAGTTTATAAACAAATTTAAACAAGAAAATAATATAAATTTTGATATGAGTGATTTAACAGATGTATTAATTTCTTATTCTTATTTTGAAGATGAAGTTTGAAGTAAATAGGAGTGATGGTGTATGATTGATGAATAGATTTATAATGGTGTTGACAGCGATGATTTTTTTTACGTCTTCGGTGTCGGCAATGACGCTGCGTGAGGCGGTCGACACTGCCTTAAAGAATAATCCGTCTTTGCAGCAGACACAAAAGTCAATTGCAGCTGCCGAAGAAGATGTTAAAATCGCTAAAGGTCAGAAGGGCGTCTCCGTTAGTTTAAACGGCAGCTTCGACGCCAACAAAAGTGAAGGTGCCAGTGCCTCTGAATCACTTTCAACGCGTGTGACCGGTTCGCTGCCTCTTTATACCGGCAAGCGTCTGGAATCTGAAATTAAGTCTGCTGAACTTTACGTACAGATTGCGCAGCTGGAATATGCACAGGCCAGAGATGATTTAATTTATCAAGTTGTTACGGCCTACGTCGACGCACTGGAGAATAAGGCAACTGTTTTGGTTAATCTTGAGACTCGTGACAATTTAGCTGAACACGAGCAAAACATCAGCGACTTATACGAAGCTGGTGCTAAAGCTAAAATTGACTTGCTCCGCGCGAGTGTCGAGACCAGCAACGCCAATCAGGACGTGTCACGTGCAAAGGCGGCATATGAGGTCAGTCTCACGGAACTTGCAACGTTGATATCACTCGACTCAATTGCTGACTTTGACGTTGAAGACCTCAATACATCGACAGATATGGCTGATTTGGAAAGCTGTTTAAATATTGCTGATCGAGTCAGAAGTGACCTGCAGGCCGATGCGCTGCGCATTGAGCGTGCTGAACATCAAGTTACTTCGGCTAAATCCGGCTGGCTGCCAGATGTTACGGCAAGTGCCGGAACAGGTTTTTCTGCGCGGTCAAGTAAATGGGATCCAACTTCTGACGCAACTGCCGGCGTTAGTGCAACGTGGAGTATCTTTGACAATAAGATAACACGTGCGCGTGTTGACGAGGCGCAGATTGAGGTTGAACGCCTCAGACTTTCAATGCAGTCTGATATTGAAAATGTCCACAAAGATGTAATCTCTGCTTATAAAAATTTACAGTCTGCACTGGTTAGGTTGGAGACTACGAAACGAGCAGTTGAACTTGCTGAAGAGGAACGCTTTATAGCAACTGAACGCTATCGCGCCGGTGAAGGTATTCTGCTTGATATTCTTGATGCGGAAGTTGCACTGTCGACTGCCCGCAAAAATCATATAAGTGCCAGATACGATGTTATTCGTTATCGTTTTGCACTTGCTCACGCAATGGGAAAAACTTTATAATTAGGAATGAGGAATTATGAATGAGGAATGTTGAATTATCAATGTTAAATTTATGAATAAATAAAATTATTAATTATGATTAAATTAGTAGGAGGAGATTGGTAATGCGAAGAGGTTTAATTTATGCATTGATG
>JAFUTM010000292.1 GCA_017484235.1 Selenomonadaceae bacterium | reverse complement strand
TAAAGACACTGTATGTGCCGGAGGTTTATCTTAATTGGATATAAAAATTTTGGTTGCCACACATAAGGAGTACTGGCTTCCTAAATATGATGTTTATCTGCCAATACACGTCGGCTGTAAAGGGAAGGCGGAGTTTGGTTACGTTGGTGACAATACAGGCTATAACATTTCTGAAAAAAATAAAAATTAGAGTGAGCTTACTGGATTATATTGGGCGTGGAAAAATTTAAAATGCGACTATTTAGGTCTGTGTCATTATCGCCGCTACTTTGGACGCAACAATTATTTTGATGGCACTGAAAGGCTGAAACAAAAAATTTTTCAACGTTCTGATTATGAAAATCTGCTTAAAAGTAATGATGTGATTCTTCCAATTCAACGTAGGTATTATATTGAGACAGTACGAAGTCAATATGAGCACGCACACAGCAGTCGTGATCTTGATCAGATCGAACGCATATTGACTGAACACTCGCCAAATAGTCTCCGGTCTTTCAGAGCCGTAATGAATCGCCGCCGACTGCATTTATGGAATATGTTCGTAATGAAAAAATCATTGGCGGATAAATATTGCGAATGGCTATTTGATATATTGTTTAAATACGAAAAATGGATGGACGAACACAATTTATTTTCAGAAAAGTTTCGGTTGTTCGGCTTCATTTCGGAACGCTTGTTAGATGTCTGGCTCTTTGATAAAAATTTAAAAATTGCTGAAGCTGATGTTGTAATGCTCGAAAAGATTAACTGGATAAAAAAGGGCAGTGATTTTTTGCGCCGTAAATTCTTCGGCAATAATTAATTTAAAACGTGTGCATCGGCAAACTAATGTTATTTAACTATTGCTTTTTATTGCTTTCAATGGTATATTATGTTCATCATTTATATAATTGGAGGCTGTTTTTTATTGGATTTGAAATTTGAAAAATTATATGATATGACTTTTCCGTTAAGTGAAGACAGGGCTCCGCTCTATATACAAGGCTTTTATCGTAATCGTGAGGCGGGCGGCATCTACGTCAATAAAGGTTACTATATTGATTTAGGCACATATTTCAATTTATTTTCGCTGAAAAAATGGACAGCTTACACTACAATTTCAAAATTAAAAATTAAATTAAATCTTACTGGAAAGTTTTACATTGAACTTTACGGAATGTCTTTGGACAAATCTGATCCAAAGTCAGAATTATCTGTGGAAGAAGTATTTATGCGAACTGACTGTGAAGATTCAACTGAAGAAATTTTAGATATTGACAAACTAAATCTTAAATATGAGTTTGATTTAATTGGCATTAAGATTGTGGCTCTGAGCGATAACGCCATATTTCACGGCGGCGAGTATCTTGGCAGTTTTGAATCTGAACGTGAAGTTAAAATTGGAATCACGATCTGTACCTTTAAGCGTGAAAAATATCTGCTGCCCAACCTCGACAGATTGAAACATCTTATAAGCCGTAATCCGAATATAAATGTAATGGTTATAGATAATGGCAATACTCTTAATGAAGTTGACACTGAAGAACTGCAAATTATGCATAATCCTAATTTTGGTGGTGCCGGTGGATTTACTCGCGGCATTTTGGAACAGGTCAGTCAGCAGCGCAATACTCACATTGTTTTAATGGACGATGATGTTGTAATTGAGTTGTCCTCTTTTGACAGATTGTATGCGATGCTGCGTCATTTAAAAACTGATCATTATAATAAATTTTTTGCTGGAGCAATGCTGATTCTTGGTGATCCACTTATTCAGCACGAAAATACAGCTTATTTAGGTACGCCCTTTGGTCACGAGTTTAATCTTAAAGAAAAATCTTTTTTATGTCAAAATGAGAATCTGCCTCCACACGAAAATAAGTACGCCGCCTGGTGGTTTTGCTGTATTCCTGTTGATGTGGTTAAAGAGATTGGCTATCCGCTGCCAATTTTTATAAAATGTGACGATGTTGAATATGGAATTAGAAATAAACAGGACATAATGACGATGAATGGTGTTGGCGTTTGGCACGAATCACTCGAAGGCAAATGGAATCCAGTTACAGATTATTTTGCTACTCGAAATTATTTATTGATGTTCCATTATGCAGAAGGCTATGATAAATTTGATTTTTTGAAAGAGTGCTTTATGCAGATTTTGCGGAGAATATATCATCGTGACGGTGCAGGAATGAGAATGCTGGAGCTGTCGTTGAAAGATTTAAGCACCGGTTTAACTGGCATAACTTCTGTTGGATCAGATAAAAAATTTGCTGCTGTGAGAAATTATCCGGTTACAAAACCAATGGGTAAAAATATCTTTCTTGTTATAGCCTCAAATATATTATTGTCTTTGATGCATTTTATTCGTTACGATCACTTTGACCAAGAATACAAAACCTTCCGTAAAGAAAAATTATCAGATCAAAAATTTTGGCGTTCATTTTTAGGTATAAATAATGAAAGTTGAAAAATTATACGACATATCTTTTCCATTATCGGACGATAAGAAATTATTATACTTTCAAGGTCAATATAATCAATCCGGCGGTACAATTATTATAAATAAAAATGAGACGCTTGATCTTGGCACTTATTTCAATTCAATTTCAATTAAAAAGTGGATTAGTTACACCTCAATAACTAAAATCAAAGTTACTTTACATTTAATCGGCAATTTTTTTGTGGATTTTTATGGTGTAAGTATCAATGGAGAAGAAGAAGTTCTTCGTATCAAATGCGACGATTCATTGGAACAGACTTTTAATGCAGCGGATTTTGACGATTTTGATTTAATTGGTATTCGATTGACAGCATTAAATGACGAAGCAATATTTTTGGGCGGTCAGTATTCTGGAATTTTTCAATTTGAAAGTGAAATAAAAATTGGAATCACAATTTGTACTTTTAATCGTGAAAAATATTTATTGCCTAATCTTGACAAACTAAAGCAGCTTACAGACCGCAATAAAGATATAAACGTTATGGTTATAGATAACGGCCGCACACTTGCTGAGCAGGACACACCTGAATTGCAAATTATACATAATCCAAACTTTGGCGGCTCCGGTGGTTTTGCACGCGTAATGATTGAACAGGTCAACAAAAATAAAAATACTCATTTTATTTTAATGGACGACGATATTATTATCGAATTGTCGTCATTAGAAAGAATTTATTGTCTGCTAAGGCACTTAAAACCTGAACACTCTACAAAATTTTTTGCCGGTGCAATGATACGTTTAGATGAACCTACAATCCAACACGAAAATACAGCTTATTGGAATGGAATGATCGCCCGTTCCTTTGGTAAAGGATTCAATCTTACCGATAAATATATTTTGTGTATGAATGAAAGTATAGAATCAAATATTAATCGTTATGCCGGCTGGTGGTTTTGCTGCATACCAGTTGACGTGGTGAAAAAGATCGGCTACCCGCTGCCTGTTTTTATTAAGGGTGACGATGTTGAATATGGAATTAGAAACCAAAATGATATTTTAACGATGAATGGCATTGGCGTTTGGCACGAGGCTTTTGCTAAAAAAGAAAATCCGGTTATTAAATATTTTAGTGATCGCAATATGTTTCTTGTAAATCATTTGGCATTTGGTTTTGGCCGCCTGACGCTGATGATAAGTATATTATTAAAGATTATTAAACGAATTTTTAATGGCGATTGGAATAACATCAGAATTATGGAGCCTGCGCTTAAAGATTTAAACGAAGGTTTAACTGGAATGACCGCCATTGCGTCAGACGAAAAATTCGCATCATTAAAAAATTATCCACTAGATAAAAATATCATTTCATCTATCATATCAATTATAAAACTTGGCATTGAACATTGTATTAATTATGATAAACTCGATGAAGAATACAAACATTTCCGCTCTGAGAATTTGCTAGATCAAAAATTTTGGCGTCGTTATTTAAATATTTGATATAATTTTACTATATAATATAAAAAAATGGAGTGAGTTATTTGTCAACTAAAGAAATGATTTTAATTTTAGATTTTGGCGGCCAGTACAATCAATTAATTGCGCGGCGTATTCGTGAAAATAACGTATATTGTGAAGTTCATAATTATACCGATAATTTTATGGACTTAATTAATAAATTGTCACCGCGCGGAATCATTTTAACAGGTGGACCTCAGTCCGTTTATGCCGACGATTCCACTAAATGTGATTCGGCACTTTTTAATTTAGGAATACCAGTACTCGGCATCTGCTACGGCGCACAGGCAATGGCCTACGCACTTGGCGGCAAAGTCGATACGGCTGCCGTCAGTGAATACGGCAAGACAGATGTTAATTTTCTCGTCGATTCTAAACTGTTTGCAAACATTGACCTTAATGAAAGTTCTGTCGTCTGGATGAGTCATACCGATAGAATTATAAATGTGCCAAACGGATTTGATATAACTGCCTCAACTGTAAACTGTCCAATTGCGGCGATGGAAAATACAAATAAAAATCTGTACGCGGTACAGTTCCACCCTGAAGTCGTGCACACCGTTGAAGGTTATAAGATTCTCAGCAACTTTGTTGACATATGCAGCTGCAATCGCAACTGGCAGATGTCTTCTTTTGTTAAGGATACTATAAATCACCTCAAAACTAAAATCGGCGATAAAAAAGCTCTTTGTGCATTGAGCGGCGGAGTCGACTCTTCCGTTGCAGCAGTACTGATGAGCAAGGCCATTGGAAAGAATTTAACCTGCGTTTTTGTTGATCACGGACTTTTACGTAAGAATGAAGCTGACGAGGTTGAAGCCGTCTTTAAAAACTACGATTTAAAATTTATTCGTGTTGACGCATCTGAAAGATTTTTAAATAAACTAAAAGGTGTCGTCGAACCGGAACGCAAGCGTAAAATCATTGGTGAAGAATTTATCCGCGTGTTTGAGGAGCAGTCTAAACTTATCGGCACAGTTGATTATCTCGTACAGGGTACTATTTATCCTGATGTGATTGAAAGTGGTCTGGGCAAGTCTGCTGTAATTAAATCGCATCACAACGTTGGTGGTCTGCCGGACTTCGTGGATTTTAAAGAGATCGTCGAGCCACTCCGATTATTATTTAAAGATGAAGTTCGTCAAGCTGGTCGCGAACTTGGACTGCCCGAAAATTTAGTCAGCCGCCAGCCTTTTCCAGGTCCAGGTCTGGGAATTAGAATAATCGGTGAAGTTACAGCTGATAAAGTCAAAATCGTGCAGGACGCTGATTATATATATCGTGAAGAAATCGCAAAGGCGAATATAAAAAATATCGGTCAATACTTTGCTGCACTGACCAATATGCGTTCAGTCGGAGTAATGGGCGATGGCCGTACTTATGATTATGCTATTGCTCTTCGTGCGGTTATGACCAGCGATTTTATGACGGCAACCGCAGCCGAAATTCCTTGGGAAGTTCTCAATACCGTGTCGAATCGTATCGTCAATGAAGTTAAAGGTGTCAATCGCGTTCTGTATGACTGCACATCTAAGCCGCCGGCAACTATTGAATTTGAATGATTAAGCATAACTATTCTTATTTGTTTTTACTAAAAAATTAAAAGGAAAGGAAAAACTTTTATGATTTCATCAAACACATTTTTCGGCACGGAATGTAATTACGAAGATGCGCGAATTGTCGTTTTTGGTGCGCCATTTGACAGCACAACATCTTATAGACCAGGCACTCGTTTTGCCTCGCGCACTATGCGTGCTGAGTCATATGGACTGGAATACTTTTCGCCAGGTCAAAATGTAGATTTAAGTGAAGTGCCTTTCCACGATGCCGGTGACCTCGAACTGCCATTTGGCGACACTAATCAGACTATTTATGAGGTCGGTGAGTTTGCCGCTAACATTATTAACCAAAACAAATTTCCGATTATGATTGGCGGAGAACATGTTTTGACACTTGCAGCTGTTGCTGCGATGTGTCGTTTTTTTAAAGATATTGCTATCGTCCATTTTGACGCTCACGCAGATTTACGTGAAGATTATCTCGGTGTTCGACTTTCACACGCTACCGTTATGCGTAGGGTACACGAGCTGACCGGTGATAATTCTATATTCCAATTCGGTATCCGCAGCGGCGATAAGGCCGAATTTGAATTTGCGCGTCAGCATACATATTTACATCTATTTGACTTTGAAGGTTTAGAAGATGTAATTGATAAAATAAAAGATAGCCAGGTTTATCTGACGATTGATCTTGATGTACTTGATCCGTCAGTGTTTCCTGGCACTGGTACGCCCGAAGCGGGCGGCGTATCTTTTATTCAGTTGATGAACGCAGCGTTCAAAGTCATTGACGGCTGCAACGTGATTGCCTGTGATTTAATGGAACTTTCGCCGCCATATGATCCGTCCGGCATTTCCACAGCCACTGCGTTAAAGTTATTGCGTGAAATGCTGATTCGCATCAACACCAAATTATCTAACAATGTTTATTAACATTAGCTATAACTGTAACTTTTTCCACAATGTCTAAAATTTGTCATAAAGTGGTTGAAAATTACAATTTTCCGAATAAAAAACTTCTGTATCGAATATTGCAGAGCTTGCAATTGCTTCCGAAGTCACAATGCCTCCGCACAAAATAAGTGCCATAAAAAAATTTTTTAACATAAAAATTCTTCCTTAATGAAAAAATTATCTTGGATAAGTTTGCGCTAATTTACAATAAGGCTTGCAAGCATCAAAAATTTTTCTGTAAATTTCATTGGAATTCTGTCGAGATTTTCAGAAATTCTGTGAGTTTGCACATACCAATCGCCTGAAGAATCACTTTTAATCCAAACATCGCCTGGAGGAGTTGCCGTGTTTGAATTTTTTGCACTTGCGCGGATTGATTCAGTATCAAAATAAGTTTTTTAGCCATTTTTATCAGTGGAAAAGTGGATCAACTCTGCATAAGCAAAATTAAAAAAAATGAACTCAAAACCAATTACAATAGCAACAATTAAGAAAATTTTTTTCACAGTGTTCACCTCTAAAAATTATTTACTATGTTCCGAAAGGCCTTTATTCAAATTTTCCTCAGTCGTCGTCATAAACACTGTCATATTACTATCCTGTCCGATTGTAATAGCCACACCGTTATCTTTTAAAATTGTTTCTCGATTTTTGCCCAAAATTTTTGACGCAACTTGTTGAATCATATTTCCTTCTCTTGTCGCAGGAACGGACATTGGAATTGCCAAACACATACCGGCAACGTTTGTATTATTTTCTGATGCAAAAATTATTGTAAGCAAGTTTGAGCCTTCTTTAATTCCGCCTAAGCCGCCGGAATAATTTTTCTGCTTAAAAGTAACATCATTGTCCGTTTTGCCTTTCTCAATAGAAACAATTTCCAAATCCGAATAATCTGTATTCATTTGCTTCCCGACAACTCCAAGTGCAATGTTAAAATTTTTTGCAAAATCTTCCGGCGTAATGTTCAAAGTTTTTTTGGAATCGCCGCAACCTGAAATCACAAAGCACAAAATCAATGCGCCAATAAGCAAAAATTTTTTCATAAAAATTCCTCCTTAATAATGGTTTCTGATGTAATTCAAAATTGCAGCGGCAACAGGTGAACTGCCGTTATAAACATAGCCGTGATAGCCTTCAGAATTGTTGTATTGCCAGCCGGTATCTTCTACCCAAAATTGATAATTTAAATAATCACGACCTGCGTGCACTCTGCAATCCCAAGAAGCTCCGCCACCTACAGCACGATACCTCACGCTGTCTGTAATCAAATAAACTTTTGTGCCGTCGCTGTAACTGCTGACGTAAACTTCACGCGCTTCTGCTTGATTGCTGACAAAAATAATCGCAACTGCCAGCAACATCATCACTGCAAATTTTTTAATCATCAAAAACATCTCCACATTAAAAAAATTAATACTTCCATTATATATATATATATTCTGTCAAGTAGTTTGGAGAATTTTTTTGAAAATTTGATATTTTTGAAGTTTTGTCAAAAAAAAGTACGTCACAAAATGCGGCGTACTTTTTAATATTTTATAGGAACGCTTATTTATTTATGCGATTTTTGATAAATATTAATCATATCCTCGTCACTGAGCTGTACTGGATCAAATTGAAGCAGGAAGCCCATTGCGTCACGAGTATTTTTTACCATTTTGGGAAATTCGTCCGGCGTAATACCATAATCGCTCATCTTGAGTTCATCGACGCCACAAGCCTTTTGCATTTCAATCAGCGCATCAATAAAATCGCTGGCCTTATTTGCATCAGCTTTGCCCATAGCTCTCGCCATATCAATAAATCTGTCGTCGCAAGCGTGTTTCTCGACGAAGTGTGAGAAGTACGCAACGGAAATCATAATCAATCCTGCGCCGTGAGGCAACTCCTGATGATAAGCTGAGAGTGCGTGCTCCATTGAGTGCTCACTCGTGCAGGTGCCTAAGTCCATTGAATAGCCGCCCAATGTATTAGCAAATGCAACTTTCGTGCGTGCTTCGAGATTGGAGCCGTCATTGACTGCAACCGGCAGATATTTTGCTAAAAGTCTTATTGCTTCAAGCTCAACCATTGCAGCCGCCTCATTGCAGCCGTTAGAGATATAACCTTCAGCATTGTGGAAGAATGCATCAAATCCTTGATAAGCAGTGAATTTCTTCGGCACGGTCAACATATAATTTGGATCTACAATAGCAAGTGTCGGAAAATCACGGAAGAAAGCCGTTTTTTCATTAGTCGCAGGATTTGTTACTACCGCACCTGCATCAACTTCAGAACCAGTGCCCGCACTCGTTGTGATTGCTATATAAGTAAGCGACGGTGCAGTAAATTCTTTCTTACCACCAGTTCCAAATATGACGTAATCCCAAACACGGCCTTCTTTTTGCGGAATCATCGCAGCGATAACTTTGCCGGAATCAAGCACGGAACCGCCACCGAGACCGACAACAAAGTCGCAGCCATTTTCACGGCCAAATTCAACG
>JAFUTM010000291.1 GCA_017484235.1 Selenomonadaceae bacterium | reverse complement strand
CTTGGCAGAGTCGGAGTTGGCGTGTCGATGCTTACGATTGTAGAAGTATCTTTGTCGTAAACGGCAGAAATATTTTTATCAAGACCATTACTAACGTTGGTGCTGCCGCCAGTTAAGGTGCTGCTTCCACCGTCAATAGTTGTGTCGTTTTCCGTTTCGATCGTCGTGTATGAGCCGCTGTTTGTTATTAAATTTTCATTCAATGTTCCAGGTATGTTATTTTGACTTTGCACGTTTGTATATTCATTTTCATAATCCGGTCCTGGAAGAGAATAATTGTCCAACAGTGTTACTGACGAGCCGTCGGCGAGTTCCACTTGTATCTTTTTGTCTCCTGCATTTTTAAGAGTGATTCTGTTCTCCGTATCCACGTCAAAAATGAAATCCGATCCACTTTTATAATAACTGATTGACGTTATGTCTTCCAATTCCAAAAATTGGATTGTATCATTTGTTTCATAATTAATTATAATATCATTTCCGTCAGTGTTAGCAAATTGATATATGTCTCCATACTTCGCTGAATCGCTGCCGACAAGTGTATCATTGCCGGTTCCGCCGTTGAGTGTCACCCAAGCAGAAGTTCTTCCAGCGTGGATTGAGTCATCTCCGGCTCCTCCGCTCAAACTCGCAGAGCTTTTATTAGTTTGATTATTGATAATATCATTGCCCTCACCTGCGTCAACGGTTGTGTGTGCACCTGAGTTGTAAATGATATCTGTCTCCGCGCCAACGCTCACATTTACGTTTGAACCATAATTGTAAACCGTATCGCTGTAAGAACTGCCTGTAAGTACACTTCCTTTTAAGCTATTCGTTATATATTCTCCGTATGAACCTGCCACAGGATCGTCAACCAAATTTCCACCTTCTATATTGACAATTGTATCCGCCGCATTCTTAAGAGTAATTTTACCTTTATATACATTTACTATAACGTTTGAGCCGCTTATAACCGTCGAATAATCGTTATTGCCCTCAAACATAATCTTATCCGTTGAAGAATAGCCTATAATGACGTCATTGCCGTCGCCTGGAGAATACCTGTAAACTTTGTTTTCGCCGGAACCAAGAATGCTATCGTTACCTGGTCCGCCAGTTATCGTTACATCATCTGAATCGCCGATACTAATCGAGTCTGCACCCACACCGCCGTTTATTGATACATATTGGCTGGTGCTTAAAATTTTGTCGTTGCCCGAACCTGCATCTATCGTTACATATCCGTATTCGTTGTTAAATTTGTAAGAATCGCGCACATCACTGTAAATCGAGTCGTTTCCGCTTCCAGTGCTTACCATTACTCCGCCCGCATAATTAAGAACAGTATCCCCATAATGTGTTGCAACAATAGTAGTGTCCGTCGTTATATTATGGATTATCGCCATAAAAAGCACCTCTACTAAAAATTAATTATTGTTATTGATAATAGGCATAACCTCAGTGAAAGACTTATCTTGATTGAATTTGAGCTGGTCAACTTGATTAGTTTGATAGATATCAATATTTCCAGTTTCAAATGCCGGCTTCATCAATGAATCAAGCTCCGAATTTACAAAATTATTTTCATTGGCAAACCATAATCCGTCAACATAATTATGCTCGACAAAGTTTTTAGTTGGATTCTTGGTTGTGCCGCTCTTAAATGTATAAGTTTTAATTTCACCATCAGCATCGGCAATGTTAATCTTTTTATTTTTGCCGCTCTTAATTTTGATTGAACCGTCGCCCACATTCAAGATGACATCAGAACCGCTGACGACTGCACTGCTGATTTCGCCGCTGGTAATGTGAATCATATCCTGGCCGGCTTTATATTTAACAATTGTGTCATTACCGTCGCCGTCTGCATAGTAGAAGTTATCCGCCCCTTTGCCGCCGGTGAGTGTATCATCGCCTCCATTGCCATAGAGGTTGCTGCCATTCTTGCCGGCTTTAATCGCGTTGTTGGCGTCGTTGCCCTTAAGACTGATGAAGTTGGTGTTCTTTGAGCCATCAATCGTTTTGACTGATGAAAGATCATATACTGCCGTGTCAAATGTGCCGTTGAATGGAGCTTTTATCGTAAGGCTGGATTTTTTAATGTTATAGGTCACGCCACTTGGTAAAGTCGGTATCGTACTGCTTGGCACACTCACAATCGTAGAAGTGCCATTGCCATAAACTACGGAAATATTTTTATCAAGACCATTCTTAACTTTGATACTGCCACCACCAGTAACGTTGATTAATGCATCGGAGCCGCTTACGGTTGCAGAATTAATTAAAATATCGTCGTCGTCCAGCTTAATTGTATCCTGACCAGCTGCATAGTCGGTGATGACATCGTTGCCGGATTCGTAAACGAATACGTCTGCACCGTTGCCGCCTGTCAAGGTATCATTTCCGTCGTCGCCCTCTAAGGTGTCGTTTCCGCTGCCAGCTTTGATGACATTGTTTTTGTCGTTGCCCTCAATTTTAAGGCCGTTGCTGACTTGAGATGCTTCAATTGTGACAACTGAAGCGTCATAAATCGAGTCATCAATATAATCATCGTCGTATGAAGATAAAATTGTCACAGCTGTTCTGCTGTTGTTGTACGTCAAAGTGTCGGAAGGTGTTGGCGTAGGTGGTTCTGGATTTATTGTTGGACTGTCACTTGTAAGATTAATCGTCTTGTCGGCAGCATCTTGAATAGTGATACTGTCATAACCAATTGCAAGGACTACATCGCCGTTATCTGTTGTTGTCGATTCACTGACGGAACCACTTGTCAAAACAATAGTGTCGTTAGAAGTCCAGCCATAAATTGTATCGTTGCCGTCGTTGTTTGCATAAACAAAGACCTCTGCACCATTTGAGCCAGTGATTTTGTCGTTACCCGTTCCGCCATTGACTGTTGCAACCACGCCGCTGCCGCTGCCGTTTTGCTGAATAGTAATATTATCATCAGACACACCGCCCTCAACAGATGTGCCCGTTCCAGCTTTAGATTGAATCGTTTGGTTGCCGCGTGAAAGCCTAACGACAACATTATTTGCAAATGCGTTGACACTATTGTTGTCTGTGCCAAGCGTGATTTGCGTGCTGTCACCGTAAGTCGTGATTGTGTCGTTGCCATAGCCACTGAAAATTGTTGATTTTCTGCCATAATTATCAACTTTGTCGTTGCCGCCTTCATTACCTGTACTAATATATGTGTTGTCTCCACGATTTACAATTGTATCCGTACCAGATAGAGCATAAATAAAAACATTATTACCACTATTTTCAATATAATCTTGATACCAACCATTAAACCTATTACCAGTATCACCAGCATAAATTGTTACATTACTTCCACTATTATTAATATTTTGATTACCCCAATAATCTCTTTTATCGACTACAATGCTATCTGTCGAATTTGAAATATTTCTAACATCAGCCATTACAACTCCACTCCAATTTTTTTTATTTAACGTTCATATCCTTACATTTACAATAACAGAAAATTTCTAAAAATGCAATAGATATGGCGCGTTTTTAATTGAAGTTTAATACAAGACTAATTTAGCTCTAATATTTACTCATCGTCATCGTCTTTGTTTTCATTTTCGACAGTCTCCATATTAGGAAACAGCTCATTAATTTTAGCATCAATTTCAGAGTAATTCGGCACCCAGACACCGTCGTCGTCCTCTCGACCAGGAAGCATTGTCGTCGTCGGAGGATCGCTACTCATTCGACGCAGTACATTCGCCAAATGCGCGGAGTCGAAGAGTTCTGCACTCGTCTCCATTCGGTGCTGGAATATGTCTGCAATCGCTGGCAGTTTAGGTATCGTCTCAAGCTGCAATACTTTTTCATACAGAGCTTTGATAAATTTCTGTTGACGCTGTACTCTGCCAACGTCGCCCAATTTTTCATCTTTGAAGCGCAGATATTTTTGAGCGTCTTCACCGTTGAGATGTTGATAGCCCTGCTCAAGATGAATGGATAAACCAGAAGCTGAATCCTCATAATCCATATTTTCTTCAACGTAAACATCAAGCCCGCCAAGCACATCTATTAAATCAGCAAACGTCCTCATATCAACGATTATATATTGATGAATCGAAATGCCGAGCAGCGCTGAAACTTGTCTTACCATTAAATTGGCTCCGCCCATTTGATACATATTGCCAATGCGACCAGAGCCAGCCGAACGGTTCACCCAAGTATCACGAGGAATGGATATAAGCCGCGAACGTCCAGTATCATTTGAAAAACTCAAAACTAAAATTGTATCTGCGTTTTGCGGACCAACTTCATCTTCACTGTCAGTCGCGCCTTCGTCGACGCCAAGTATTAAAATATTTGTATAACCGTCAAAGCGCGGATTAGGACTGCCCTGCCGCGCATTTTTTCTGTCATTATAACCTTGATACATTGAATGAAATTCCGTAAAGAAGTGGCTGGCAAAATTATAAATTCCAAGTCCAACGAAAAGCACTGCCGAACCAATCAGTCCAAGCAAAACGAGCATAAAAACCAGACGAAAGAATTTAAT
>JAFUTM010000290.1 GCA_017484235.1 Selenomonadaceae bacterium | reverse complement strand
TACTGAACTTGAGCGCAGCAGTATCGTCAGATTTCTTTGTAAATGAGGCACTCAGCGTAACGGAGCCTTTTTCAGTGTACTTGACGGCGTTTGTTAAGATATTAGTTATAATCTGCTTGATGCGTATTTCGTCGCCAAACAGAACCGTCGGCAAATTCTCATCAGCGCTGACAATAAATTGCAGGTCCTTATCGTCGGCACGCTTCTGTATCATATTAACCAGATCATTGAGCAGTGAACTCATTGCATATTCAACTGGAATGATCTCCATCTTGCCGGCTTCTATTTTGGAAAAATCTAAAATGTCGTTTACCAAGCCGAGCAGACTATTGCTGGCGGTGCGTATGCTTTCGGCATATTCCAAAATGGTCTCATCTTTACCTTCGCGCAAAATCATCTCGTTCATACCAAGTATCGCGTTAATAGGCGTGCGGATTTCGTGACTCATATTCGACAAGAACTGAGATTTAGCCTTGTTCGCCGACTCAGCCTCCTTCGCCATTTTGCGCAGCTTATGATTGGATTCACTTACGACTTCAATTAAGTCTTTCAATTCGTCAGTCGTAGCTTCTAAGAAGGCCGCCAAGCGGTCGACCAGCGGCAACGCGTGACTTTGATTCTGATAAGGGTACATACTGGCGGTCTCTTCCGAACAACTTAACATTAGAGGCTCAGCACTTTCACGCATACCAATCGAGATTAACGCGCCATTAAGCATTCCACCTTGATTCTTGTATCTATATATTTCTCCATTGCCGTAACAAGAAGTTGCATTTGGACAGAATCTCGTATAATATTCCACCTCAAAATGTGCCATTTCATTTAAAAAAATATTGCGTGAACCGCAGATATAAAGAAATATTGCCTCCGGTCCAAATTGCCGCATTTGTTCACTCGTCTGCCAAGTCTCCGCCAAAACTTCCTGCGGATTGCCATAAGATAATTGCAGCTTCTCGCCCTCGTGTACGTCGGCACCAAAATACAGCCAGCCCTGCTCATCATACATAGGAGGTATACGCGCTATATTACAATTATTTCGCTTGATAATCATCGGAAACTCGCATATGTTCATCAAAAAGAAATCATCCGGTTCAACATTTAGATACTTTTTATAAATATGGACAGCTGGTATATTATCAATCGTTGCAATACAGGTGCTGCCGACAGCTTTTGTAATTTTCATTTCCTTGCCGAGCGGCTTCCAGCCAAGATGATAATTACTGTAAACTTGTAAATCCTTGCCACTGTAAACAACCAAAAGTATGCCGTCAGTATACATCTTTTCGCCGTGAATATATTGCAACGCGCCTTGAGTAGTAAATTTATTTTGAAAATCGTGGTAGCTGCAACTAACATTTTTATTCATTTCAACAAAGCCGGCTTCAGCACCAAAAAAAGGCACATCTTCATAGCCAATGCTTATATCCTCAATCAAGGACGAAATGTAACGCGATTTGCCTGTGCTGAGAACCTCAACGGCTTTAATGTCAGGAATTTTGCTGAGTTTATTTCTGAGGTAAATTGTGACCTCGCCGCTTTCAAGCATATCATTGCCGCATTCAAGAATATTAACTTCTGACTTATCAAAGAAGCAACACGACACCATCATATAGCGCTCAAAATATCTGGTGGCATTAATAACCTTTTTAAAATTTTTCCGGCCAAAAGAAGTAAGCGACATACCGATAGCTTTAGCCTTTGGCAGCGTTTTTACAATAGTGTCGTGTGCCTCAGATATATCATAATCCATAAATTGTGCCGTCAATCCCTTAATCAGCACACTGTGTGCATTATTATATTCATCACTGCACTTTAAATCTGCAAGCCAAGTGACAAAATCCGCTTTACTTGTAATTTTATATGTCTTTTGTATCATAAATGCCAGCTCCACAATAAAATTAATTAGGAATGAGGAATGTTGAATGGTGAATAAAATAATAATTCCTAATTTGTCATTCATAATTAGTTTAATGGCCGAACACGATGTGAGGCCGTCCGCGTTTAGTCGCCGGACGCGACTTCAGCGGACTGTTTCTTTGCTTCTTTCTTCCAAAAGAAAGAAGACTGTAACTTTAAAATTTAAACTAAAGTAACAAATAAAACTTAAAAGCCACTAACACAAACCAAAAACAAAACTACCATTATAATAACAAAAATTTTCATTATATTCAATCAAAAATTTAATTTATCGAAGAACAATCTACTCACAAAAATATTTCATACTGGTTTTTTTCCATTCTTTTTTAGAGTAGAGGATCTGAAACTGAGTTATGCCCGTCACCTCAGATAATTCGTTGATAATCCTTTCACATTCGGAACGCGATTTTGCGTGGACCATTGTATATAAATTATAATTCCAATTCGGCGCAGTTGTCCTGTCGTAGCAGTGCGAAACAGCCGGATTTTGAATCATCTTCAGCGCCACTTCGTCCAGGTGCTCCGGCGGCACAAACCAGGCACAAAGGGCGTTGGCAACAAAACCGGCTTCACGATGCCTAAGCACAGCGCCCATTTTACGTATCTTCTTATCATTAGTTAGACTTTTTACACAGTCAATAAATTCCTGCTCCGTCATACCAGCTTGATCAGCAAGAACTTTGTATGGCTCTTCACATAATGGAAAGTCGCCCTGCAAGGCCCGAATAACAGCCTTCTCCTGCGGACTTATTTCATCAGTTTTCAATTGCTCACATCATTTCAAATAATTATCGTTTGGTGCAACACCAATTAAAATTATGGGAACAGAAGGATTAGATCGCCCTTCACGAACAATATTTGTTAATTCATTTTCATACCAAGCAACACCTGAGGACATCTCTTTCATCAAACTATGCATCGGAATTATTTCAACGCCAACGTCAATATCGCCGCGTTCAAAGAAAAAAGTATGCTTAACGTGCAGGTCGTATTGAACTGCAAAATACTTTCCGAATTGAACTTCAACTGCAACTCTTTCTTTGACAAAATCAACTTGATTATAAGTCCTATATGCTACAAATCCGTGATTTTCGATGAATTGTTTTTGAAATTTTTCATCGCGTATATCTACAGAATTTTTCGTTGTTTGTAAATCTTCATTCACGTAATAATGTGTTCTCATCTCTCGCCAATTTAGTTTTGTAAATTCATCTTTAAATAGTGCATTTAATTCTGTCGGTGAATAAAGCAGTTTGCCCTTTTTAGTCTTTTCCGAACTGATTTTCGTTAAGGTATCGGAAGCATCAACTTTTTCTATAACATTAATGATTTCTCGCCAAAGTTTAGGCTTATGGACAATCAAAAATTCAAGTCCATTTAAGTGACTGTAGTACTGAATCATTTTCATTGTAATTATCCCATTCTTTTGGACGTTTTGCCACTTTGTCTGTTGGTTTAGGCACATAAATTTTTTGATAGATTGGCCGTGTGGTTAATTTGTCTTCAGAGAGTAATTTTAATCTTTGTGTCCCGATTGTAACGTATTCTTCGCTTAATTCTGTTCCATAAGCGCGTCGATTATTTTTCAATGCTCCAATTAACGTTGAGGCTACACCTGCAAACGGATCATAAATTTTATCGCCTTCATTACTCAAGGCCAAAACACAACGCTCGACAAGTTCAACCGGATATTGACAAGGATGATTGACCTTTTCTGGGTGATTAGCTTTTACATTAGGAATATCCCAAAGCCCACAATCCCAATCATCAATCAAACGTTCAATAGTCACTTCCCAAACATCTTCAGGATTTTTGCCTTTTGGATTTCCACTAATCTGGCCTTTTTTAGCACCTTTAAAATATCGCTTGCCAGGATATTTTGACGGAATGCGAACATCATCAAGATTGAATATATAATCGTCTGATTTTGTGAACCACAAAATGGTTTCATATCGACCGCTAAACCTTTTTGAACAATGTAGACCGTGACCGAAATGCCAAATAATTCTATTTCTCAACTTCAAACCGAAGGATTTAAATATCTGATAATAATAAATATCCAATGGAAAGACTTCACCATTATCGACGTAATTTCCAACTTGCCAACAAATACTTCCATCATTAGCAAGTATTCTAACAAATTCACTCAGAAGAGGTTTCATATTCTCAAGATATTTATCAATACCGATTTTGGTCTCGTATTCTTTGCCGATGTTGTATGGCGGCGAAGTAATGATCAGTTTAAATTCACCAGCAGGAACTTTGCGGCAAAATGTTAGTGCATCTTGACATTCATACTGAAACTCTAACAACTTCATATTATACTCATCTCAAATTTATTACAACTTAAATTGCACATTGACCTTGTACTTTTTATTGGACTTGAGGCAAAGCATATCATTGACGCCGGCAAGTGAGCGGACTTCTGATAAAATTCGCTGCTCCTGCTCAACGCTCGGCGTCAGCAGAGTAAACCAGAGATTGTATTTGCCCTCACGTTCATAATTGTGAGTCGCGCCTGGATAACGATTTATTGATTCAGCAACCGACTGCATCTTTGAAGCGTCGACCGCCAGCGCAACCAGCGTGCCTTGATAGCCGAGTTTGTTTGAGTCAAAAAACGTTCCTATTCTACGCAAATAGCCTGCCGCCTTTAATTCACGAAGTCGATTGATTACCGTCTGCTCATCAGTATTCAATTCGACTGCCATCGCCGAAAATGGGTGGCTGCAGACTGGAATATTTGTCTGCAATAAATTCAGCAGAGCTTTGTCAAACAATGTAAGTTTCGTCATAGCCGTCTCCTCCAACGTCAAAATATATGAACGTTATTCATTTTTCTTATTATAACAGAGAGTCGGCTATCACGTCAAGTAATTCTGAACGACCTTCATTTTTTATTGATGAATATGGCAGGATTGGCAGCTCTGGAATATTAAAAATTTTTTTGATATTATCAACTTGCTTAGTTCTGGCACTTTTACTTATTTTATCCGACTTGGTTGCAGCAATTATCACAGGCAGGCTATGACTCACAATCCATTCAAACATATTTAAATCAGAATCCATTGGAGCGTGGCGGATATCAATCAGCTGGCAGACAAATTTAATATTGTCGCTCATCATCAAGTATTCCTCAATGAATTTAGCCCATAACTTGCGATTTGATTTGCTCGTCTTTGCATAACCGTAGCCTGGCAGGTCGACAAGATAAAATTCACGGCGGGCAATATTGACTGCTTCAGTGGCTGCATTTTCAGTGTAAGTAGAATTTAAATTGTTGCTTTCATCTATATTGTGACGGCGAGTGTCGGCGTCGTCAGTGTGGATTTTTAATCCGACTTTGTAAAAATTAATAGTCTGAGTTTTGCCTGGTGTCTGAGACACACGAGCGAGATTGTTCCGCCTGGTTAATGAATTTATTAGAGAGGACTTGCCGACATTTGATCTGCCGATGAATACGATTTCTGGTAATTTATGGTCAGGATACTGTGCTTTGCCAACCGCCGAAGTAACATAATCACTTCTGGTTACAATAACTTTTTCTGACATTTCAAACACCTCTTAACATTTGTGTTTAGTTTAAAATTATCATTAGCGCTGAATCCTCTTGGGAAAAGCAAAAGCCGTCTGTAATGATAACTGGACGGCAAATTAACAGAGATTGCAGGTTGTGTTTTAAACTACAAAATGGGCACGATACCTTCACCAGCGAGCATCCACATAATCGGATCAAGGACACGATGCGGAGTAAGTGTTGGTAGTCTTTTTAATCTATCTGGCGGCTGGCCAAAACTGGATACGCCGAATACACGAACTTTATTTGGCATAAAATTAGCATCAATCGCATCAAGGAAGGCTGTTTCGCCTTGACGTTTGAGCCAATCACGTATTTCCATATCGACCATTTTACTGTCAGCCTCAACAAAAGCTTTGGCTTTACTGTGAGGGCTGGATTTCATCACCGTTGACGAATCGCCAAACGCATTCGGAATATTTTTTAAAGTATCAAGTTTAGTGATGACAATAGCCGCCTGACGATCAATCTTTTTGCCAGGAGAGATATTACAGCTCTGCCTTATATAATTTGCGAGAGAATTTGCCATTGTCACCATATTGGCCGGCGCACTCGTTTGGCGTTCCGTCGCCATTGAGACATTTAAAATTTCCGGAGGAATTGCAGCACGAACGCTGGTCAAAAGCAAAGGATCAAACATAATAACCAGCATCTTTGAGCCGGATATATAATGCCGAATGGTTTCATCAATGCCTTCATCGCCGATTCTTTCACAGTCTTCACCGGCGCCATCGTAAATTGTCAGGGCGTAGGTTGGTATTTCATCAGAGTTTTGGTTGCTGCCGCTGTTGTCCAGGATTACCCATTGCTGAGGTGTAGGTGCCACGCCGGACTTTGTGCCTTCTGGGCAGTGCCTTGCCTCATAGACATTATAATCAGCAGCTTGAGCACTCTTGCTGGTAAATGAATTCATCGGCTGAATTACCCAAGACAATGCAGAATATTTAAGCTCGTGTAGCATCGTTGTCAAGTAACTGGACTTGCCAGCGCCTGCAACACCGAGTACGCAGAACCTTAAATATTTTTTATGGAACATAATTTGAGGCGGCAATGGCTCGCTGCAAAATCGACATACTGCTTCTAAAACGGGCTTGCCCTTACCCTTACAAAAGTTTCGATTACAAACTGGCAACCGCTTATGTATTTTGTCAAGCAACGATAAAAATACCTCGTGGTGCCTTTCCGTTTCATAAGTGCAGTAAAATCGCATATTACTGAGGCTGAGTTTCCTCATACAATGTGGGCAAAGGACTTCTTCCGAATGGAATAACGAATTAAATATTGACATATTAACACCTTAAAGTTGGTAAAGCTTATCAGAAGGGCTGCGCCTTCTGCAACATTACAAATTTTTTAATTGCTGATCCACCACTTAAACACATTGCGAACGTCAACAATCATATCCTCAAAGATTGACACTTTTATCTCATTTTTGACATCTTTATTTTCATCGTCATTGCTAGCCATATATACGTCGTCCAATATAAATCTTTTGTCAATCAAATGATAAAC
>JAFUTM010000289.1 GCA_017484235.1 Selenomonadaceae bacterium | reverse complement strand
TGTCCCTTTCTTGTATGGATCAATATCATATTTACGGCACAGCCAGGCGGTAAGTTCTTTGACAGAGTGCATCTGTGCATCAGTCGGCTTGCCAATGCCAGGATTAAAATTGCCTGCAAGACTGATTCCAACAGAATTAAGATTATGATGCAGAACGTGTGCACCGACCATATCCGGCAGACGTCCACGCTCAATCATGCCGTTTTTACGGATAAGATAATGATAGCCAATGCCAGCCCAGCCATTGTGCTCCTTATGCCACCTGTGGACAGTCTGCGCGGTAGTGTCCAAGTCTTTATTTGGCGGTTCAGTATGATGAATCACAATGACCTCAGTAGATGGACGTTTTTCGTATTCACTAAATTGTAAAAGCCGTTTATATATCATTGGTTCCGCCGTTTCTAATACGCTTGCTGAGGCGATTGCAGTGTCAAATGGATTTAATATCATACCAATAGTTGAAAGTGCTGCACATTTCACAAAATCACGCCGATTCAAAAAATCACCTCTCACAATAATGTTTAGAATAATTTAGCAAATTAAAAACGTTTTGTCAATTATTATATTAATATTAATTTTTTCATTTAATTTTCCTTTAAAGACGTTATAATATAATTTTAGATGTTAAATGTTAATTTATATGGAAAAGAGTTGGATATGAGTAAAAAATTATTATTTATAATTCCGGTTTTGATTATTGCGGCTGCAGTTGGAGCATTGATTGGATATGCGCAAATAAAAAAAATGCCAACCAGCTCATTAAAAAATATTCGCGACGCGATTAATGGACATAATATCGAAGAATTTAACCAGCTTGTAGATGTTGACACAATTCTTAATTTTGCAGCTGACGATATTTTAGCAGAGAAAATGTCCAACGATAAGCTGGCTTATTCGGTGCAGCAGGTTGCAGATGTATATAATAATGAAGTTAAACCGGATTTTATAAATGTAACCAAGTCAGCGGTTGAAGAATATGTCAGTACTGGCAAAGTTACGATACCTAAAACTGCGGCTACTGAAGCGCAGCGTTGGCTTAAACATTCCGCAATTAATTCCTGCGTCATTGAGAATATGTCTAAACCGGAAATAACAGGCGACAGCGCGACCGCCGTAGTTTATTTTAGAAATAATGAATTAAAATTTTCCTTTGAGATTGAACTGGAACTTGAAAAAATAGGTAAAAATAAATGGCGCATTGTTGGCGCAAAAGGTTTTAATGATTATAATAAAGCCCTAACACGTGCACTCGACAAAAAATTGAACAGCTTAAATGCACCTATTAGAGACCAGCTTGACAGCATTTTTAATATTAAAGAACTCAATGCCAAAATTGGTGAAGGCGATGAATATGGATTTTCACAGACTCTGCAAATTGCAATGAAAGTAGACGTTAAATCCGACAAGCCGCTGTCAAAGATTATTGGCAGAATTTTGATTGAAGATGACAACTCTGAAGATAATGAAACGAGCACGCCATTTGAAATTGATATGGCTTATCACCCTCAAGGTCTGCAGACATTTAATATTGATAAGACCTTAAATCCATTTGTGCGCGGTGATGTTAATATTATGAGACACGGAATGCGTCGCAGCCAAATTAGAGCTGAGATTGACGAAATCATATTTTTAGACGGATCAAATATAAAAGTTATGGACAGACTACCAGACTAAATTAATTAGGAATTATGAATGAGGAATGATGAATATTTTTAATTGTCAATTCCTAATTGGTCATTCCTGATTAGATTTATTCCTAATTCCTAATTCATCATTCCTAATTGAAAAAGTTATCGGACGCGTTTCATACGGACAATGGTGATTTTTGGAGCTGCTTCTGGCTCAAGTTCCATAATCATAAATGAACTGCGATCATCGTCACGAGGTCTTGAAGCACTGCCTGGATTTAGCAGTACCGGCGGACCGGAAAGATACTCAACAATGTGAGTATGTCCAAAAATAGCAATGTCAGCACCTTGACTTTCCGCCGCCTCCATAACATATTCTTGAGTATATCGAACGCCGTAATTGTGTCCGTGAGTCATAAATATTCTGTGACCGGCAACATCCACAATGCGCTCATAACACATATCACCAGCAGGCCAGTCACAATTACCCGCAACACCATATACCTTGACATTATAAGTCGAAGCCAAATATTCAGCATCCGGCGTACAATCTCCAAGATGTAGCCATAAATTCATATCATTAGCGAGACTCACCGCTTCATCTATCGCCGCCCAGTTGCCGTGTGTGTCGCTTATTATACCGATTTTCATTTTAACATCTGCTTTCTATATAAATCTATCATTAATCAATACCTCACCAGCCGTAAATTATAAATAATCTTTCAAAATATCAACCATTTGACGGAGAGCCGAACCGCGATGACTGATTTTATTTTTTTCGTCAAGTGTCAATTCCGCCATAGTTTTATTATCGTCTATATAAAAATAAGGATCATATCCAAAACCATTTCTGCCACGAGCAGTTTTCTTGATAACGCCGTCACAGGTGCCGTCCACTTCAAATTCTGTACCGTCAACGTCTACAAAAACCAATGAGCATCGATAGTCTGCTTTAGATTCTTCAACACCAACGCGGTCTAACTCACTTATCAACTTCATATTATTTGTATTATCATCGGCGTGGAAGCCGGCAAATCTGGCAGAATATATTCCAGGTGCGCCGCCGAGTGCATCGACCTCTAAACCGGAATCATCAGCAATGCAAGCGCAGCCTGTTTGATTTCTGAAAAATTTTGCTTTAATTAACGCGTTTTCAGCAAAAGTTTCTCCGTCTTCAACGGCGTCCGGCATTTCATCAAAGTCCAATAAAGACATAACTTCGACTGGTAGTTCATTAAATGCATTTTTCATTTCAATAAGTTTATCTTTATTCTTAGTTGCAATTACCACAGTTTTCAATACAATCACTCCAAATTATTATCCAATGCGTCCAACGCGCCAGACGAGCTGGCCGCCGAGCGAATCCTTCTGTAACGAAATCATCTCATCTATTCCGATTTCAGCTAAGTTTAACATTTTATCAAATCTTTCTCTGGAAAACGGCTTCTTCTCACCAGTCGCCTGTATTTCGATTATTTCACCAAAGCCGCTCATCACTACGTTGCAATCCGCTATTGCCGAAGAATCTTCTTCATAACAAAGGTCAAGTATTTCTTCATTATCAGCGGATATTCCAACTGAAATTGCTGCAACAAAATCTTTAACAGGAAAGGCTGTGCCCTTTTCGTAAAAAGTTTCGCACGCCTCGACCAGTGCCACAAAAGCTCCAGTTATTGATGCGGTTCGCGTTCCACCGTCGGCCTGAATTACATCGCAGTCAATCATAATTGTGCGTTCGCCCAATGCATTGCAGTCAACCACTGACCTAAGAGAACGACCAATTAAGCGTTGAATTTCTTGTGATCTGCTATTCACTTTGCCAGGTCCGTCACGTGATACTCTTTGCATTGCTGAGCCTGGCAGCATTGAATATTCTGC
>JAFUTM010000288.1 GCA_017484235.1 Selenomonadaceae bacterium | reverse complement strand
TTTTATCATTTGCCTCATTAAGTGCATCAATCTTTTTCATCAGTTTTTCCTGGACAAATGGTCCTTTTTTTACCGATCTTGCCAAATTTTAATCCTCCTCCCTTTTGCATTAACAAATATGAAGAAATTTTATAATTCTCCACCAACATTTAATGATTACATTAATTTATAATTTATTTACGTCTTCTAACAATAAGTTTATCAGATGCTTTTTTACGACGAGTCTTAGCACCCATTGCGCATTTACCCCATTTAGTAACAGGATGCTTGCGACCGACAGGACTGCGACCTTCACCACCACCGTGTGGGTGATCGTTCGGGTTCATTGCAACACCACGATTTTCTGGGCGACGACCCAGCCAACGTGAACGTCCAGCTTTACCAATCGTTATGTTTTCGTGGTCAAGATTGCCAACCTGTCCAACAGTTGCACGGCAATTGATATGGATTTTTCTGATTTCGCCAGAAGGCATACGGATTAAAGCATAATTGCCTTCCTTAGCCATCAATTGAGCGGCCGTACCAGCACTTCTAACAAGTTGTGCCCCTTTACCAATTTTCATTTCAATGTTATGAATCATAGTACCAACTGGAATATTTTTAAGTGGCAAAGCATTGCCGACTTTAATATCTGCCTCCGCACCAGATTCCACTTTATCGCCCACTTTAAGACCATTTGGAGCAATAATATATCTTTTTTCACCATCAACATAATGGAGAAGAGCAATACGTGCGCTGCGATTAGGATCGTATTCAATGGTTGCAACTTTAGCTGGAATAGCATCTTTGTCGCGTTTAAAATCAATTATACGATAACGACGCTTATGACCGCCGCCCTGATGACGAACTGTCATGCGACCTTGTTGATTACGTCCGCCGTGTTTCTTCAATGGCGCAAGCAATGACTTTTCAGGCTTGTCAGTAGTGATTTCTTCAAAAGTTGAAACCGTCATAAAACGTCTGCTTGGAGTATACGGTTTAAACGATTTAATTCCCAATGTTTTTTACCTCCTTCTTTCAAATTTATGCTGTGAAGAACTCTATTGTCTCGCCAGCTGCAAGTTTAACGATTGCTTTTTTATAGTCAGGACGTTTTCCAACTGTCCGACCGACACGTTTTTTCTTGCCTTTCATTATGATAGTATTTACTTTTTCAACTTTTACGTTAAATACTTCTTTAACTGCTTTCGCAATTTCAATTTTATTAGCTTTCTTATCGACCACAAAAACGTATTTGCCTTCTGACATAAGCTCAGTAGTTTTTTCTGTAATCAGTGGACGAATCAAAATATCTCTTGCTTCCATTAAACGAACACCTCCTCAATTTTTGCGACGGCGTCCTTTGTAAGGAAGAGTTTATCGTGATAAAGAATATCGTAGACATTGAGTCCCAAAGCACCTATCGTCTTGATGCCCTGAAGATTATTTGCCGATCTTTTGACATTCTCTTTAACTTCATTCATTATGAAAAGTGCTTTCTTTTCAATTTTGAAATCATTAAGCAGTTTAACAAACTGTTTCGTTTTAGGAGCCTCAAAATCAAGATTATCTAAGACGATCAAATCGCCACTTTTTAATTTATCTGACAACACGCATTTTAATGCAAGGCGACGCTGTTTTCTCGGCATAGTGAAAGCATATGAACGTGGATGTGGTCCAAATACTGTTCCACCGCCTCTCCAAAGTGGGCTTCTACGCGAACCAGCACGTGCTCGACCTGTGCCCTTCTGACGCCACGGTTTTCTACCGCCGCCACGAACCATACTGCGTGTTTTTGTTGAGTGTGTTCCAAGTCGTTGAGACGCAAGCTGCATAACGACAACCTGATGAACAAGACCGACATTCATTTCAACGTCAAAAATCTGCTCGCTGAGTTCCATATCGCCGACCTTTTCATTTGTCATATTATAGACCGATACTGTAGGCATTTATTGCAATCCTCCCTTCATTATTTTTTTATTTTATCCGGTTTTACGGTATTTCTTACAATAACCAAACCTTTTTTAGGTCCAGGGATTGCACCCTTGATTAAAATAAGATTTCTGTCTTTATCGACTTTAACAACAGTCAAACGCTGCACTGTCGTTCTAACTCCGCCCATACGTCCAGGTAATTTTTTACCTTTAATAACGCGGCCGCCAGGACCAGAGAGCATTGCACCTGTTGAACCTGGTTCACGATGCGATTTTGAACCGTGACCCATAGGTCCACGAGCAAAATTATGACGTTTAATTCCGCCGGCGAATCCTTTACCTTTTGATTTACCGATAACATCAACGAGTTCACCAGCTTCAAATATATCAACGCCGATTGTATCGCCAATCTTATACTCAGACTCACCCTCAAGACGCATCTCACGAATAAACTTAACAGGCTTGACGTCAGCTTTTTTAAACTGACCCTGCATAGGTTTATTAACGTGTTTTTCTTTAATATCACCAAAGCCAAGCTGCACTGCATAATATCCATCGCTGTCAATGTTTTTGTTGCGAATAACAACGTTATTACCAGACGCAACCACAGTTACTGGAACGACTGTACCATTTTCGCTAAAAATTTGAGTCATTCCAAGTTTAATTCCTAAAATTAACTTTGCCAATGTGTCCACCTCCTCACGTTAAACCTTGATCTCGATGTCAACACCGGCTGGCAGGTCAAGGCGCATCAGCGCGTCAACTGTTTTGTTAGTCGGCTGTAAAATATCAATGAGACGTTTGTGCGTTCTCATCTCAAATTGTTCACGAGAATCTTTGTTGACGTGCGGAGAACGAAGAATGGTATAAATACTTTTCTCCGTTGGCAGTGGAATCGGACCAGATACCATTGCACCCGTTTTTTTCGCCGTTTCAACAATTTTCGCAGCACTCTGATCAAGTGATTTATGATCATACGCTTTGAGGCGGATTCTAATTTTTTGTTGTTTTGGCAATTTATTTTCCTCCTTAGTCAGAAGTCCAGCTTCTAACATTTCTCCATAACAGTTCCCTCGAACATTAACAAGATTTTTTAACAATTTAAAATGAAAGCAGCTATCATTAAAAATTGTGGTTACCTCATTCGAGCAATCTGCCATGTCATCGCAAAATGAAATACTCAGCATTAATCAGCGGTCAGCAATAAATTTTATTTAAATTTACTGACTGCTGACCACTGTTAATTATTTATTTGATTATAGATTAAGCCTGTTCGATTTCAGTTACACGACCTGCTCCAACCGTGTGGCCGCCTTCACGAATAGCAAAACGAAGACCTTTTTCAATAGCGATTGGAGTGATGAGCTCAACTTCCATTTCGATGTTATCGCCTGGCATAACCATTTCAGTACCTTCAGGAAGTCTGACAACACCAGTAACGTCCGTTGTACGGAAATAGAATTGTGGGCGGTAGTTCGTGAAGAACGGAGTATGACGGCCGCCTTCATCTTTCGTCAGAACGTAAACTTGAGCCTTGAATTTTGTATGTGGATGAATTGAACCTGGTTTTGCAAGAACCTGACCACGTTCGATTTCTTTTCTGTCGATACCACGAAGAAGAACACCAACGTTATCGCCAGCAACTGCACTGTCAAGCAGTTTGCGGAACATTTCGATACCAGTAGCAACTGTCTTCTTTGATTCGTCCATAAGTCCAACGATTTCAACTGCATCATTGAGCTTAAGTTCGCCACGCTCAACACGACCGGTAGCAACTGTGCTACGACCTGTGATTGTGAATACGTCTTCAACTGGCATAAGGAATGGTTTATCTGT
>JAFUTM010000287.1 GCA_017484235.1 Selenomonadaceae bacterium | reverse complement strand
GCCGAACCGACATATTTAGAACAAAATTTAAAATGTAGTCCGAAAGTTATTACAATCGGATAGAGGCGTGTAGTACGCCGGAGAGTTTATCCTCTCAAATGTGTTTGCTTGTCTATATTTGACTATATCAAATGCAACTATAAATAATTCGTAATTTGAAAAATTTGGCAGACAGTTAATATTACTCCAGAAATGAGGCAAATCATAGTGAATGAGAATAAAAAACTTTGGGGCGGTCGTTTTGAGAAATCGACCGACGAAATGATTAACGAATTTCAGGCATCCATAAACTTTGATAAACGAATGTATCGTGAAGATATTGAGGGTTCAATGGCTCATGCTAAGATGTTAGCAGCACAAAAGATTATAACTGACGAAGACTGTCAAAAAATTATTAACGGTCTCAATGATATTTTAAAGCAGATTGATGCCGGTGAATTTAATTTTGACATTGCACTTGAAGATATTCACATGAATATTGAAAAGGTGCTGACCGACAATATTGGCGAGGCAGGCGGACGTTTGCACACTGCCAGAAGTCGCAATGATCAGGTTGCACTTGATACTCATCTTTATGTTCGCCGCCAAACGGCTGAAGTGCAAAAACTCATTATTGCACTTCAAAAGTCAATCGTTAATGCAGCTAAAAAGAATCGTAATGTGATAATGCCTGGTTATACGCATTTGCAGCGAGCGCAGCCGATTTTGTTAGCTCATCATCTTATGGCATATTTTTCAATGTTAGTTAGGGATTTTGATCGATTTGCTGGTGTGTATGAGCGTACGGACATCATGCCGCTTGGTGCCGGTGCATTAGCTGGCACGACGTTTCCTATTAATCGCCAGCAGGTGGCAGATGAACTAAAGTTTAATAAATTATATAACAATAGCCTCGATGCTGTCAGTGATCGAGACTACATTTTAGAATTTATGAGTGCCGCATCAATTTTAATGGTTCACCTCTCACGTTTAAGTGAGGAATTAATACTTTGGTGCAGCCGTGAATTTTCATTCATTGAATTAGACGATGCACATTGTACTGGTTCGTCAATGATGCCTCAAAAGAAAAATCCAGATGTGCCAGAGTTGGTGCGCGGAAAAACTGGCCGCGTTATCGGTCATTTAATGGCGATGCTGACAACGGTTAAGGCTCTGCCGCTTGCTTATAATAAAGACTTGCAAGAAGATAAAGAAGGTCTTTTCGATGTGATTGATACAATAAAATTTAGTCTTGCAGTTTATGCTCAGATAATCGACGGTCTCAAAATTAAAGAAGATAATATGCTCCGTGCAGTTGAGGAAGATTTTAGCAACGCAACTGACCTTGCCGATTATCTGGTCAAAAAGAATCTGCCTTTCCGTGAAGCGCACGCCGTTTCCGGTAAAATTGTCCACGATTGCATTGCACGCAACATATATCTAAAAGATTTAACACTTGACGACTTCAAAAAATATTCTGATCTGTTTGATGAAGATGTGAAAGAGGCAATTAAACCAGAAACTTGCGTAAAAAATCGCAATTCATTTGGCGGAACGTCATACAAGCAAGTTGAAATGCAGATTGAAGCGGCGTGCAAGTGGCTTGATAGCAGGAGAAATTAATTATGAAAAAAACGAAAGTTGCTATTGTCAGCTCCGGTTCAGCCTTAGAATCTATTTTAGCTGCAATCGATTTCGATAGTATTACCGCATGTGCTCTTTGGGGCTTTTGTGATAATATAACAGAGTCGTCACAGAAACTTTTTGAGCCAATTTTTCAGCCGTTAGATATGTTAAGTATAAATTGCAAAAAATGCGAAGCAGAATACTATCTAGTAAATATTCATCAAAATGTCGACACCGCGATAATAAACAAGCTCATCAACAAAGGCGTTCCCAAAGAAAATATTATTGGTATGTGGCCATTTGGCTCTATACCGCAGTTTACTTATATGTATTTTTTACAGTGGCAGTATCTCCTCAATACCTCACAGGGCATGCCCCCCCCCCCCATTTTATTGTAACTGGTAATTCTTTTTTTAAATATGGAATTGATCTGCAGACGTTGACACCGTTTAATGGAGTGAGTCTTTGTCGTGATTCACAGGATTTTTATTATAGTTTCAAAATGGCGGAGGCATATTTTAATGAAGTTGTTAAAAATAATCAATATCCAAAATTTTGTCTGATCGGTCTTGCGCCTTATGGTTTTAATAATTGGCTGGATAAGACAATCCGAAATTTCGATCAGCAATTTTATTTTCCAATAATTGGACACGATCAAATGGAATATCACGGCTCGAAACACGGAAATTTTTTAGAAGCTATTTTTAAATCAAAATACAAATCGTGGTTAAATTATTTTATTGATAACTTTTTAAATTCACCTAATAAAGAAAGATTCACATTAAATGATATTGATTGGTCACGTGAATGGCATCAAAAGCATTATGCTTTAACTAATGCTCAACATTTAAATGTAGCAGATGAATTAAGTATTTATGGTCACAAATTTTATCCTGAAACTATAAAGCGCAATAAGGAAATCTTAAATAAATACATAAAATTGTGTCGTGAACGTAAT
>JAFUTM010000286.1 GCA_017484235.1 Selenomonadaceae bacterium | reverse complement strand
TGGAAGTGCTGGAGACGAATTGCGTGCCTCAGCCCTTTGAACAAGACGGCGAAGCCGGATTAATGTATACGGCGACAGTTAGAGTCAACATTGATACAGACGGAGTAAGAGCTTGGTTGAGACGTGATACACAAGATAGAACGGCACTAGTAAATCAAAACAATGCTGCCCAACAAGCCGCCGATGCGAACGACCAGCAAGTTGAAGACCTACGTAAACGTGCAAAGAACGCAACGACGGACGAGGAACGAGCAGCAATTCAAGCTGAATATCAACAAGCGGATAACGAGTTCCTGGCCAATCAAAAATTAAAAGAAGGTCTTAGGTTATATTATCAGGGTGAATATAATGGCGCAATCGCGAAATATAATGAGGCGATTCAACTCAATCCAAATAGTTTTGGCGCATATAATAATCGCGGCATTGTTTATGTCGAAAAGAACAACCATATTCAAGCAATAGCGGATTACACTAAGGCGATAGAGTTGAAACCGGATTTTGCATATGCGTACAACAATCGCGGTGCCTCTTATATTAAATTAGAAAACTATGCTGAGGCAATAGCTGACCTTAGCAAGGCAATAGATATGAAACCGGAGTATGCGGAAGCGTACAACAATCGTGGCTTGGCTTATATTAAAATAGGCAATTATACTCAAGCGATAGCCGACTTAAGTAAGGCAATTGCCCTTAATCCGAACTTTGTGAAAGCCTATAATAATCGTGGTTTTTCTTATGGTGAAATGGGCAACAATAACGCAGCAATATCTGATTATACGAGGGTAATACAAATTAATCCGAACGATGCGGCGGCGTATAACAATCGTGGTGTTGCTTATTATAACTTTAGAAATTACAAACAAGCAATAGCAGATTATAATAAGGCAATCGAACTTAATCCACAGTATGCCGAAGTATACACCAATCGTGGCAGTGCATATTTGGCATTACAAAATTACAGTGAGGCGATAGCAGATTTAAATAAAGCAATTGAGTTGAATCCAAAGTTTGCTGGAGCCTACTATAATCGTGGTGTTTACTATCAAGAAATAGGAGCCGATGAACAAGCGCAAGCAGATTTTGCTAAAGCTCGTGCTCTTGGTTATACCGATTAATTGAGGTGACGTAAATGTATTTAAGTCAAAAAATCCGGCGGGCAATAATGTTGTCGGTGATGTGCGGCGGACTGATTGTTTTGCCGAGTGTTTATTCGGTTAATAATATGCCGATAGTGTCGGTGGCACACGCGGAAGTCAAGACTTATGTTGGCACGGGCAAATACATAATGAGCGACTTTGAAAATCAAAATATTGCCCAGCAGCGTGCCATTGACCGTGCACTAAGAGACGCCCAACGGCAATCTGGTGAATATCTACAAACCTATTCGCGGTCAATCAACGGAAAACTCACAAATGATGAAATTTCTACGATAACGAATAACATAGTGGAAGTGTTGGAAGCAAATTGTATACCGCAGCCTTTTGAACAAAATGGCGAATCTGGACTGATGTATAAAGCAACAGTCAAAGTCAAAATTGACACCAATGGCGTAAGAGCGTGGCTAAAACGCGACGAGCAAGATAGAGCAACATTGGTAAATCAAAATAAAGCGGAGCAACAAGCTGATGATACGAACGACCTACAAGTGGAAGACCTGCGTAAACGTGCACAGAACGCGACAACCGATGCGGAACGTGAACGCATAAGAGCTGAATATCAACAAGCGGATAACGAGTTCCTTGCCAATCAGAAATATAAAGAAGGCAACCGCCTGGCTTTTCAGGGCAATTATAGTAATGCAATTCCTTTATATAATGAGGCGATTAAACTCAATCCACAATATGAGGAGGCTTATATCAATCGTGGTAATTGCTATAGATATTTGAAAAACTATGATGCAGCAATAGCCGATTATAGCAAAGCGATAAATTTGAATCCAAATGAGGCAGCTTATTACAGCAATCGTGGCAATTCTTATTATAAGATACAAAAGTATACACAGGCGATGGCAGACTTTAATAAAGCGATAGAACTGAATCCTAAGTTTTGGAGAACGTATTATAATCGTGGTTTACTGTATTATGATTTAGAGAAATACAAAGAAGCTATTGCAGACTACACAAAATTAATCAAGATAAAATCAAACTATGTACTTGCGTATGATAATCGAGGTGTGGCTTATTATAAAATGAATGATTATAATGCTGCAGCAGCCGATTTTACAAAAGCAATATCACTCAATCCGACCGAACCACTTTATTACTACCATCGAGGACTGTCTTATGATAAAATGGAAAATTACAGTGCAGCAATAGCCGATTTTACGAAAGCAATCGAGTTAAAACCTCAAGATGAAGACGAGTACTACTTTAGACGCGGAGTGGCTTATGCTCTCTTTGACAACCTTGTACAAGCAATAAAAGACTTTGATAAAGCAATAGAACTTAGCCCTAATAATGGCCGCTATTATAAACTACGTGGACTTTGCTATCAACAGATGGGCGACAATGTAAATGCACAGGCTGATTTTGATAAGGCTCGACAGCTTGGTTATAACGATTAATTGATGTATATGAGGTGATGGAATGTTTAAGAAAAAATTACTGCCTAAATTAATTATAGCGTCAGTTGCTGCAGGTGTATTGACCTTTACACCGAACGCTGCTAACTTTATATCGGTGCCGATTATTCAAACATCAGTGGCGTACTCCGCATCTACTGACGACCATTTTAATCGTGGACTCAATTATATGGAGGCTGGCAATTATAATGCGGCAATAGCAGAATTCACTAAGGTGATAAAAATAAATCCAAATTTATTAGCAGCATACAATAATCGCGGCGTTGCTTATCAGAGTATACAAAAGTATAATGAGGCAATAGCTGATTTTACAAAAGCTATTCAACTCAATCCACAAGCTGCAGGTGCTTATAATAATCGCGGTGATGTTTATCGTCAGATACAAAACTACAACGCAGCAATAATTGATTATAATAAGGCGATTGAGATTAATCCGAGGTATGCAAATGCATATAAGAATCGAGGTCTTCTTTATTATGAAATGAAAAACTACAACGCGGCGATTACTGATTATACGAAGGGTATAGAACTCAATCCAAACGATGCGGACATGTATAACAATCGTGGTAGTGCTTATGCTGAATTGAATAATTACAATGCGGCGGTAAATGATTTTACAAAGGCAATTGAATTAAATCCGAACTATGCGTTGGCGTACAACAATCGCGGTGCTGCTTATGGTAATATACAAAACTACAATGCGGCGATAGCCGATTCCACCAAGGCAATTGCTCTTAATCCGAACTATGCGGATGCGTACTTCAATCGTGGTCGCATTTATTATACATTGAAAAAAATCATGAAGCGATAACTGACCTCACTAAAGTAATCAACCTCAATCCACAATTTGTGTCAGCCTACGATTATCGTGGTGGTGCTTATTACAATTTGGGCAACGACAACGCGGCGATAAATGATTTTACAAAGGCAATTTCATTGGAACCGAATCGTGCATCATCATACTATTTTCGCGGCAATGTTTATGCTAAGATACAAAACTATAATGCGGCAATAGTGGACTATACAAAATCAATAGAGTTGAATCCGAATAATGCAGAAGCGTACTACAATCGAGGCTGGGTATGTGCTATGTTGCAAAACTACAATGCGGTGATATCCGACTGTACGAAAGCGATAGAACTGAATTCGAATTATGCAAAGGCGTACAGCACTCGCGGCGTTGCTTATATGAACGGATTGCAAAAGTACAATGAGGCTATAGCCGACTTCAACAAGGCAATTGCACTTAATCCGAACTATGCGTTAGCGTATTACAATCGTGGTGTATGCTATCAAAAATTAGGCGACAACACACGAGCACAGGCAGACTTTAATAAAGCTAAACAGCTCGGCTACAACGGCTAAACGATAATAGATACTACAAAAAAGAAGCAGGCGACAAACCTGCTTTTTATATTGTCACGATAGATTACTTTAAATTCATTTTAAAGATCAACCGTAAACTCTCGCTTCAAGCGGATTTAATTTAGCAACATTTTTTATATTGATTGACTCACTATCAATGAGTATTTTCTTACCGATAAATTCTTTAGGAAGATTGACTTCTTGCAGTGAGAAATTCACAACGGTAACGAGACGTTTATTGTTGAGCGTTCTGGCAAATGCGAAGATTTCTTCACTGTCCGGTAACAGCAGCTCATAATCTCCGGCAGTGAGTTCCTTATGTTTGCTGCGGAATTTCGCAAGCTGTATATACCACGAAAGCACGGAGTTTTTATCTTTTTCCTCAGCAGCAGCGTTTACTGTTACATAATTTTCATTTACCGGCAGCCACGGTTTACCTGTTGAGAAGCCGGCATTTTTACTGTCGTTCCACTGCATAGGCGTACGGGCATTGTCGCGGCTGAAGAAATGAACAAATTCCATTGCCTCTGCCGGAGAGAATCCTTCTTTAAGCGCAAAATCATATTGACCGTGCGATGAAATATCATTATATTGGTCGATTGAATCCCAAGCAACGTTAGTGCAGCCGAGTTCCTGACCTTCATAAATAAACGGCGTGCCGCGAAGTGTCAACAAGACAGTGGCAATTGCCTTTGCAGCTTTAATCGGATCAGCACCTTTAGCGATAAAGTGATTGACGCAGCGAGGCTGATCGTGATTTTCAAAGAATACTGGACACCAACCATTATCTTTCGTCACTGCCTGGCTGTCGGAAAGTGCTTTCTTCAACTCGGTGAGTTTCCATTCAGTCGGACGACACCAAATCTCACCATTTTTGAGTGGCAAATTCATATGACTAAACTCAAAAATCATATCGAAAACACCATTTTCGCCAACCCATTGACTCAACTCTTCAGGCGCAACGCCGTTTGCTTCGCCGACAGTAAAAATGTCGTGCCCATCAAAAACTTTTCTCTTAAATTCGTGTAAGAAATCCAAAATACCTGGAGTATTTGCTGTCATTGAATGGATACCGACCATTCCGTCTTTGCCGTCCGGTTTGCCGTCTTTAAAGTCTTGCGGCTTTTTAATATATGTGATTGCGTCAACACGGAAGCCACCGACGCCTTTTTCAATCCAGAAATTAGCGGCATCAAACAGAGCTTGACGAAGTTCAGGGTTTTCCCAATTTAAATCCGGCTGTGCAGCGGCAAATGTATGCAAATAGTATTGTTTACGATCTTCGCACCACGTCCAGGCACTTCCTCCGAAGATACTGCGCCAATTAGTTGGAGCACTGCCGTCTGGTTTTGCATCGCGCCAAATATACCAATCAGCTTTAGGATTATCACGACTTGATTTTGATTCTATAAACCACTGATTTTGATCAGAGCTGTGATTATAAACTAAATCCATAACGATACGTATGTTGCGTTTCTTGCCCTCAGCAATGAGGCGGTCAAAGTCTTCCATTGTACCGTAAGAAGGATCAATCCCAGTGTAATCGGCAATATCATAACCGTTGTCAACCATCGGTGAAGGATAAATCGGCGTCAGCCACGTTGCTCCAACGCCTAAGGCTTTAAGATGATCCAGATGTTCAGTTATGCCGTTTAAATCGCCGGTGCCACTGCCCGTTGTATCGGCAAAACTTTTTGGATAAATTTGATAGACGATAGTTTTTTGCCACCATTTTTGATTTTCGGCTGCCATTACCCAATTTCCATCATTTTTGAAGAACTGCAATGGATTGATATATGCAGCTGCAGTCAATGCTAAACTACTTTTGATGAAATCGCGCCTGTTCATAAAACAATCACACTCCTGAAAAGTTAATGGATTAAATTTAAGAGAGCACATTATAGTAAGGTCGTCGTTAAAAACATTGTGCCACCAATTTTTGTTGACGGAAATGCTATTAACTATTACGATAAAATTCTGTGTCGAACATAATATTCCTTCAAAATATTTTTAAATTTGAATATAATTTCATAAATTGAACTTTGTTACATCTTCGGTATCAAATTCTCAGCGTGTGATAAATCTATTGTAAATTTTGAATATTTTGATTATTATAATTAAAAATATCAATTTACAATGTCAGGAGGTAATCTTTATGGCGCTCAACAAAGATGTGATTATGCAAAAAGTACAGCGCTTTGGCGGCGCAATGTTCACGCCAGTTATAATGTTCGGCGTGTTTGGTATCTTTGTTGGAATTTCAATTTTGTGTAACAATCCTATGATTCTTGGCTCGATAGCTGAGGAAGGAACGGCTTGGCACAATTTCTGGTATATCGTTGAGCAGGGCTCTTGGACGGTGTTCAATCAAATGGCACTGCTGTTCTGCATTGGCTTGCCTATTGGACTTGCGAAGAAAGAAAATGCCCGCGCTGCAATGGAATCGTTCCTTATTTTTATGATATTCAACTACTTCATTCAGGCAATGATGACACTTTGGGGACCAAGTTTCGGTGTAGATTTTTCAAAGGCTGCCGGAGCTGGTACAGGTCTTACAATGATTGCGAATATCAAGACGCTTGACACCGGTATCGTTGGTGCAATCATCATTGCGTCAATTTCAGTCTGGCTGCACAACAAATTATTCGATGTCAATGTGCCGGACTATATGGGCATATTCAAAGGCTCATCTCTTGTCGTCGTTGCAGGTTTTGGCTTGATGATACCGGTTGCCTATCTCTTCTGCCTAATTTGGCCACAAGTTCAGGCTGCGATTGCCTCACTTCAAGTATTCTTGACAAGTGCAGGAGTTTTCGGCGTATGGCTTTACACATTTTTGGAGAGATTTTTGATTCCAACCGGTTTACATCATTTCATATACTTGCCATTCATCTTTGGGCCGGCTATCGTTGACAATGGTATTCAACCATATTGGTTAGAGCATATCAGAGAATTTGCTGAGTCAACTAAACCGTTGATTGAATTGTTCCCTCAAGGCGGTTTTGCACTTCACGGAATGAGTAAATTATTTGGCTGTCCTGGTATTGCACTTGCAATGTACTATACGGCAAAGCCTGAACGCCGCAAGAAAATTGCCGCACTCGTTATACCAGCAGCGTGCGTTGCGGTCTTCTGTGGTATCACAGAACCTTTGGAATTTACTTTCTTGTTTATAGCACCTGCGCTTTTTGCCGTTCACGCGGTTTTGGCAGCTACACTCGCCGCAACGATGTACACTTTTGGAGTGACAGGTTACTTCGGCGGTGGTCTTCTGGATTCGGCACTGTTCCAAAACTGGATACCACTCTGGACGAATCATTCCGGCACTTACATTACGCAAATTTTAATTGGTCTCTGCTTTACGGCAATTTACTTCTTCGTTTTCAGATTTTTGATACTTCATTTCGACTTTAAGACACCTGGTCGTGGTGATGAGGCTGGCGGAGATAAATTATTTACTAAAGCCGATTACAAAGCACGTGAAGGTCAAGGTGGTGCCTCTGGAAGTGCTGCAGCAGTCGGCGATGAGCGCGACTTTAAGGCCGCTGCATTTTTACAAGACTTAGGCGGCAAGTCTAATATAGTAGATGTGACAAACTGCGCAACTCGTCTCCGCGTCACAGTTAAAGATGACAGTTTAGTTAAAGATGTTGCAACTTTCACTGAGCACGGCGCACACGGCCTCGTTCACAATGGTCGCGCAATTCAAGTTATCGTTGGCTTGAGTGTTCCGCAAGTCCGTGAACGTTTTGAAGCACTTCTCAATGCACCTGACACTGAAATTGCAGAGGCAAATGCCGAAGTTGCAGAAGCTGCGACGATGAAAGCAGTCGTCAGCGGTAAAGTCATTGATATTACGAGTGTACCGGACGAAATGTTTGCCAAGAAGATGATGGGCGACGGCGTGGCAATTGAGCCGACAGGCGATACAGTTGTTGCTCCGGCTGATGCGACTGTCACTATGATTGCAGAAGGTTCACTGCACGCGGTAGGTCTGCATCTTGAAAATGGTGCTGATATACTAATTCACATTGGTATCGACACGGTTAATCTCAACGGCAAGGGCTTCACCGTACTCACTAAGGTTGATACCAAAGTTAAAGAGGGCACGCCGCTGATTAAATTTGACAGCAAGATCATCAAAGACAACGGCTATAAAAATGTTGTCATTATTGCCGTCACTAATTCCAACGATTATCCAATGATGAAAAAGCTTTTGGGCGACAATGCAAAATCAGCAAAAACAACAATTATTAAATTCTAAAAATTAAATTACGCTATAATGACAGTCACGATTGAAAATATTTAAAATTCTGTCGTGACTGTTGTTTTTCACTTGACTAATCTTTTGATTGAAGGCAAAATTAATTTGATTGGAGTGATAAACGTGAAACTGGAAGAACTCATTAACAAACATAAAGACTCTCTGAATCAGACTGATCTGAGCATTTGGAAATATATTTTTAATCATCGTAAGTCTGCCGCCCATAAATCAGTTCACGAATTTGCAAAAGACTGCGCGGTATCGAGTGCCACACTCGTTCGATTTGCTAAAAAACTAGGCTTTCGCGGTTACAGTGAACTTAGAGCAGTAATAAATTTTGAAAAACCGCTGCCGGTGGATTACAATAACGACGTCATAGAAAATTTAAAAGCCTTTTATGGAAAGACTGTCGACAATCTCATCAACCGCGATTACGACAATGCAAGCCGGCTGATTTACAATGCAAGGCGTATCTTTGCCTTTCCTTCCGGCTACGTTCAAAGCAACGTCGTTCAGGAGATGAAACGCATTTTTCTTGAGCATAAAGTTTTTATTTATGAAATAATTAATTGCGGAGAACTGGATTCCGTTATTGATTCTCTCACATCGGAAGATTTATTTATATTAGTCTCGCTGAGCGGTGAGTCGCCTGTCGTAAAAGATTTTGCGAATAGGTTAAAATTAAAGGGCGTTCCGACAATCTCAATAACGAGGTTGAGCGACAACACCCTTGCAAGTCTTTCGACGGTTAATCTTTACATATCGTCCGCAAGATTTCAAATCTCTAAAGACAATGAGATGGTTTATTTGACATTAATTCCATTTTTTATGTTAGTTGAAATTTTATATATTAAATACAGAATTTACGTTGAACATCAGGAAAATTAATGAAGTTCCGGCCAGTAGTCTTTGTTGGCTTCGATTAAGTCATCGAGAATTAATTTGGCGACGCGGGCACTCGGCACGGTCTTGGAAAGTGTCAACGCCTGCCATAACTTAATGTATGAATGTTCTATCCACGCATCAACCGCTAATTTTTCAACAGAGACCTGCTGTTCCATTAAGCCCTTTTGGAATTGTGGAATATCACCGACGACTAGAGGCTCTGGTCCTTGATTGCCGACAATACAAGGAATTTCAACCATTGCTGTCGGATCGAAGTTGCTTATTGCGCCCTTGTTTTCGACGATAAGCAGCATATTTGCCTTTGTGTTAAAAGCAATCGCCGTTGCTAAGTCAACTATAAATGAGGCGTGGGCATCTACCTCAATATTTGTATCCTTTGCCGTGCCTGCCTCTTTGATTCTGCGGCACTCGCCGAATACGTTTTTCTCGCGGCCTTCCATAACTTCATTAGCGCGGGTATGATTCGGATCGGAATGCTTGACGATTTCGTCTTGGCACAGATAATATTTAAGATAAGTGTTTGGCAAAGTGTCTGGATCAATCGGCGCAAACTCTTTGACCATTTCAAAGGTCACAATCCAGCTTGGATCAATGTGCTGGACGCCCTCATCACCGTGCAGATACTTTAAATTATATCCGTGTTTATAGACGTACTCTTTAATCTTCGGCATTAAGTCGTTGCCTTGCTTGTCTTTAATGCTCGTCCACCAGCCAAAGTGATTTAAGCCAAAATATTTAAACTCTAAGTCGTGCAGGTCTTTAAATCCGGCAATTTGAGCCATTTTGTGTTCAATGTCAACCGGCATATCACAAATGTTGATGATTTTTGAATTTGGACACAGACGGCGCGTCGCCTCAGCAACAATAGCCGCTGGATTGGAATAATTTAAAATCCACGCATTCGGTGAATATTTTTCCATATATTTGACAATCTCGACAATGCCGCCGATTGAACGCATACCGTAAGCAATGCCGCCTGGACCGCAAGTTTCCTGGCCGACAACGCCGTATTTGAGTGGTATTTTCTCATCTTTCTCACGCATTGCGTATTTGCCAACGCGAATGTGAGCCATAACGAAGTCAACGTCAGTGAACGCCTCTTCCGGATCGGTTGTCGCCGCAAATTCAATTTCCGGTGCGCGCTCTTTTAAAACGATCTCCATTGCATCGGATATAACTTTCTGACGTGCCGCGTCGTTATCGTAGAGTTTGAGCTTGCGAAGTGGAAATCTGTCCAAATGAGAAAGCAACATCATCACAATTCCAGGTGTAAATGTGCTGCCGCCGCCAGCAACTACTACGGAAAACTTTTTATCTGCCATAATTATTCCTCCAAACTATAAAAAAATTTTATTTGTAATTTAGTTAAAAATAGTGTAATATAAATCTATGCTTAATTCAATATCATTCCTATATATTGATTCTTGTTTCACAATGTGAACCACAATTGATTTTGTGAATTTTATTTCATTTAGAATTTTTATTGACTTATTAGACTCTTATTATTAAAATGAATGTGTTATTATTAAAAGAAACAGGTGAACGTATGTCAGTAATGGAAATAAAGAAAATGGG
>JAFUTM010000285.1 GCA_017484235.1 Selenomonadaceae bacterium | reverse complement strand
TTGATAAACAGACTATCACTCTCAAAGATGCGAAAGGCAAAAAGATTACGGTTAATGATTCTGAAGGTAACATTTCCAGTCAGATTTACGGAGATACTAATATTAAAATCTCTGACGGCGATGGTCAAACTGTAAATGCTTCTTTGAATCCTACTGCGGTTACTCTGGACGGCACGTCACGAACCACTGACTTAAATCTCATTGCCAATGCAAAAGCCAATGTCATTTATCTTGGAGCAGGTCACACTACTGTAACCGCCGGCAAAGGCAACGACACCATAACCAGCAGCGACGGTACCAATGTCTTTGTTTATAATCTTAACGACGGTGCAGATGTGATAACTGATTATGCCGTTGGTCAAGATGTTATTCAACTCGGCAGTGGAGTTGCACTTACGAAAGCCGCAACCGTCAAGGGCACAAATGATGTGCTGTTGTCCGTCACGAAGGGCAGCATACGCTTCAAAGACGGTGTTGGCAAGAAGATTACGATTATGGACGCGGACGGCAATACAACTAATCAGACGTATGGAGTTCAGTCAATCAATATAGCTGATGATGACGACTCGACTATTAACACGACGATTGATGCAATGATTGAGACAATTAACGCTTCGACTCGCACAAAAGATGTAAACATAATCGGCAACGCGAAGAACAACACGATAATTGGCGGCAGCGGTAATGATGAATTGTTTGGTGGAAAAGGCAAGGACGTTTTCGTTTACAACGGCGGCAATGACATTATTAGTGATTATACTGCTGGTCAGGACATCGTACAATTGGACAGCGTATCAATTACGAGTGCAGCATATACAGGTCAGAACGGTACGGACTTAGTACTCAATACAGATAAGGGTACACTCACAATTGAGAACGTGATTAAACTTAAATCTAATAAGGGTACAATTACTAAGGTATTGCCGCCACAGAAAGTCACGATTATTGACAAAGACGGAATTAACGTTGGTGCCCAAGTCTACGGAGCAGATTATGCTTCAACAATAAACGTGGTCAATGCGGACGGTGCAATTATTAAAGCGAATCTTGACGTAGACGTAATCAATGCAGCGAAGCGCAGCACGACGGTTGAGCTTATTGGCAACGATAAAGACAATACACTCATCGGAGGCACGAAGAACGACACATTTGTTTATACGGGCGGAAATGACGTAATAACAAATTACAATCCTAAACAGAAGGACGTCATTGAGCTTAAAGACACGACGCTCAGCACTTATCATATTGACGGCAAAGATGTTGTATTAGAACTTGCAAATGGCAAGACGCTGACGGTCAACAACGGAAAAGGTCAAACTATAACATTCGTTGATTCAGACGGAAACAGTACTTCTGATACAGCTCTTTATAATGATTATAATGAAAAAGTGCTGACGAATACGGACGCGGCGAAATTTGAGGCAACAATTGATTCACGGATTATCACAATCGATGCATCTAAACGAGACACCAAACACGCGATAGAAATAATCGGCAACGCCCAAGACAACACGATTTATGGTGGTAAGGGCAATGATACACTTGCTGGCGGCAGCGGCGCAGACTTTTTCGTCTACGTAAACGGCAGTGGCAAAGATGTTATCACTGACTATGAAGTAGGCGCAGACGTAATCCAGCTCGGAGCGAAGACAACAATCAGTAAGGCCGTTGCAGTTGATGACGACTTTGTGTTCACGATAGGCAAGGGCAGTATCACTGTTAAGGACGGCGCAAACAAAATCATCAACGTGATAGATGCGGACGGCACGAAGCTTGCGTACAATTACAACTATGTGGCAAGTCGGAACTTCGTAGAAGACGTGGAGCCTGAAGTTTTGGCAGATGATAACTTCGCGAGCGATAACGTTGATAATTTAATTCCGCAAACTTCCAACACTGCAGTCAGCTTGACAAACTTAAATATTGATTATACATCTATTAATGTAGATAACAAGTATCAGTCCACATTGGTTTCTTATAATAATTAATCGTTATAAAAAATCGCCGAATGTGATGTAATTCTCGCTGCTCAAAATGGCCGAGCGTGATGCGAGGCCGCCCCGAACGCGAGAGTACGTGATGTACTCTCAGTGAGGTGGGTCTTTGCTTCTTTCTGCCCACTCAGAAAGAAGAGGCAAATATAAAAAAATTAACTTAGCCAATAACACAAATCTACTGGCACAAACATTAAACAAAATAAAAACCGCAGTGGAAACCTCTAATGAAGAGATGACCGCTGCGGCTGTTTTTATTTGTCGTCGTACATAGCACTGATAACATTGTCAATAGTAAAAATTTTTATAAAGACTATTACAATGGACATGGTACCCATATTAAAATTACTAAAACTAATTGACGTATTTGTTTATATTTGTTTTTAAGAGGATTGTGGTTCTGTGATTGTAACATAAAAATAAGCTGTCTGACGATGGACAGCTCTGTTTATTAATTTATATTATTTCTTACTTTTAGCATATGGCTCAATACAATCAGTCAAACCAAGCAGATAGTCCGTGCTCGTGTTGTAGAAGCGTGCCAACTTGATAATGATGTCTAATGGAATCTCACGATTGCCGAGTTCATAATTAGCATATGTAGACTGTCTGCAACCAAGATAATCAGCAAGTGTCTGTTGTTTAATATCATTATCTTCTCTCATATGTCTAATGCGCGGAAATTTTATATACTTCTCAATCATAACAAATAAAGTATATAAATTTCGATGCTTTACATTGAAAAGTATTTCGATTTGCTATAAAATTTAATATAATAATTTGTTTTTTCTTTTTAAGGTGTGGAGGTGTTTTTTGTGGCTAATATTAGTAATTCAAAGAGTAATACAATAGTTAATGGTACGTCCGGTGATGATTATATTTACAATTCTTGTGAAAATGTAACTATAAACGGTGGAGCCGGAAACGATACAATTAATCTTGGCGAGACCAATCAGGTTATTATTCAATACGCATCTGGTGACGGCAACGACACAATTTATGGATATGGAAGTGCAGCTATAATTCAAATACAAATAACAGATGGTAGCTCTTATTCAACAATTAGCTCAACAATTAGCAATAGCATGGGTTTAATTCGTGGTGTCACTATTAATGTTGGCAGTGGTTCAAT
>JAFUTM010000029.1 GCA_017484235.1 Selenomonadaceae bacterium | reverse complement strand
TGATTGATTTTATTGGTTTTCCATTGACTATAAATCCTTTTTCTTCATTAAATGTCACTGTTGCCAAATTATTCAATCCTATATCAATAGCTGCAAATTTTTCTTTTGTTGTTGTTTTTTCAACGACTTCTTTGTTATAGCCAACTTCTATTACGATTTTATAACCTTTATGAATGACTCTTACAAATTGTACATTATTTACTTTCGTCTTGATTAGTATTTCTGTTCCTGAAAGTTTGATATAACCCTGCGGCACTGTTTTACAGTTAAATGACACCGCTTGACTGGTGTAATGTACCACCTGCCGACCTTTTGCCTTATGTAGATATTTTGGGATTCTTACAGGCTTGTCGTATTGTCCTTCTGTTTTTTTCTTCAACAAGGCAAAGAATGATGTGAAATTTTGCGCCACTAATTTCTGTGTATGTTGTGCTACTTTTGACGGTAAAGCTCTATAATCTGCATTATTTTCTTCTTGCAATTGTTTGTTGACTTGATTGTAACCTAAACATTTTCGCTCTTTAAAGAAATATTGCCTGATTGTATAAAGCGTAGCATTGTAAAGATTTTTTGACCGATAACATAATTCATCGAGTTCTTTGTACCATTTTGAGCTTTTCTTTATGTCGTGTTTTTCAACCAGTATCATTGAATCACCTCTCTTTCAAGAAATAACAATATATTTCCATATTTGTCCATATTTTTACTATTTATATTCAATACAAAACATTATAAACCGGACAACACTTTTGACTCTAACTGTTCAAGTATAGCTTTCATATCGTCCGGCAGCGGTGCAGTAAAACTCATTTTTTCAGCAGTTACTGGGTGATTTAACGTTAATTTGTATGAGTGAAGAGCCTGGCCGTTGATATTAAATGGATTTTTTTTGACGCCGTATTTAGGATCGCCAACAACCGGATAGCCAATACTCGTCATATGAACGCGAATCTGATGCGTCCGTCCAGTTTTTAAGTTACATTCCACCAGCGAATAACTGCTGTCAAATCGTTCGATAACTTTAAATTCAGTAATGGCCGGCTTACCGTCAGCCGTAATCGCCATCTTTTTACGGTCCGTTTTGTGTCGGCCGATTGCTCCGCTTATTATTCCAGCATTATCGGTTATGCAGCCGTGAACAATCGCCAAATAACTGCGCCTGGCCGTCTTCGATTGTATCTGCTCAGATAAATTAATGTGAGCTTTATCATTTTTAGCCACAACCATAACGCCGCTTGTGTCTTTATCCAGACGATGAACAATTCCAGGCCGCATCACGCCATTTATGCCGGATAAGTCTTTGCAATGAAACAAAAGAGCATTAACCAGTGTACCGCTGTATACCGAGTCCGCAGGGTGAACAACCATACCGCGTGCCTTGTTGATGACAATAATATCACTGTCTTCGTATAAAATATCAAGCGGTATGTCTTCCGGCTGTAATGCAGTTGGAACAGGTTCAGATTCAGCTATATATATCGTTTCATTGCCGTTGAGTTTATAGCTCGGCTTAGTCTTATGATTGTCAACCGAAATTTTTTCATCAGCAATTAACTTTTGAATATGTGACCTTGAAAGATGCGGCAGTTTATTTAACAGAAACAAGTCAAGCCGCTGATTTTTATCTTTTATATTGACAACAAATTCTTTATCCATATAAATATCAATCACGAACCGGCTTTTTTATTATAGATTTTTTTATTCCAGAACTGTCAAAATTAAATATAATCGAGTATACCATAAAACACATTCCAATTACAATTGCAATGTCCGCAATATTAAAAACCGGCCACACTCTAAAATCCAAAAAGTCTACGACGAGACCATTTTGAAATCTGTCAATTAAATTTGCAGCTGCGCCGGATAAAAGTGAAATCATACCAAATCTTAAAATGCCATCAGCCTTTTTTATATGAGAGTAAAAAACTGCTGCCATAATTAAGATTATTCCACCTGCAACGAGGAACAGCTCTCTTTGATGCGGCAAAATTCCAAATGCCGCACCTGGATTCAGTACGTAGGTCAAATGGAATACTTGATCTAAAATTGGCACGGATTCACCTGGCACCATCGACGCTGTGACTATGCCTTTTACGAATTGATCAACAGCAATAATCCCAACGAAAAGCAGTTTATCCCAATGAACAAAAGCAATAACGAAAATCAACTCTATCACAAGTAATATGGATTTTAAAACAGATATTATTGACTTCACCTTAATAATCACCTCATTTTCAGATGTGTCCTTCAAATCTGTATTAATATTTTACACTTATTTAATAATTTTACTTATCGGATCATCTTTTATAGATTCAATCTTTATAGATTCAATCGGCATTGTTTTAGGCGACATCGGTTTTATTGATTCATTTTCTGATTTAGTAATTGAGGCCGACTGAACTGGTACTACTGATTCATTTTCAGTAGGCTGTGGTATATTACTTAACAGGTGGTTGGTAACTGCCAGTTCTGATTCAAGAGCCGTTCTGATTTTTAGCAGAAAAGCATTTTTTTCACGAATAAGGCGATCATATTCTGAATTAATTGTACGCAGTTTACTGCTTGCGTCATCAAGCTGGCGGCGGGCTTCCATTTGTGCCTGCTCACGCATATTTTGACATTCACGCTCAGTATTATTTCGCATTTCTTCAGAATTTTTCTT
>JAFUTM010000284.1 GCA_017484235.1 Selenomonadaceae bacterium | reverse complement strand
CGAGTTCCTTATATTCGGTACTGCCTTTGAGAAAGTCGTGTTTTTCAACAAGTGTCATTGTCGCCATTTTTTTCGACCTCATCTGTTTCAAGTTTCTGTAAAATTTTACTATGTATTTTTATATTTGTCTATAAAATTTAAATTCAAATGCAATACCGCCATACAAGCATAAGTCAATGTATAATAAAAATGCAAATTCATATTTGATGCTGGAATTTAATCGCTCATTCTACTTTGCACGTTTTGGATTAAGTTTTCAATCGTCATAGGCGGTGAGTAAAAATCACCTTGAAGATTATCGGCTGGATAATTTATTAATATATCGTGAGTTTCTTGATTTTCCACACCAGTAACGCTTACTTTAGTTTTACAAGCTGAAGCTAATTCCGACAAGCGCAGCAATATTTGCTGATTTTGTGGTTTTTTGTTTAATTCAGCTATGTACTTTTTATTGAATCGGATATAATCTGGTGATACATTTATCAAAAAATCTATTGAAGATAGACCGCTGCCAAATTCGTCAATGATGAATTTTACACCCTCACGATGTAAGGTCGAAATTACATTTTTTAAAAAATCTATATCCAATAGGCGGCACGATTTATTTAATATAAGGCAAAGATTTTTGAGTGGAAATTTAGTCTGCTCAGAAATCTTTTTTAGTTCTCTGATAAAAAACTCATCTTCAAGCTGTACCTGAACTATGTCAACACCTATCAAAAAGTCATCATTATATTTGATAAGCTGTTTTCCGTCTTTCATCGCCTGACGAAGAACCCAATATCCAAGTTCTTCAAAAACAAAGTCACGTTCTAAAATCGGAATATATTCAGTTGAAGGTACTTCGCCAAAATTATCACTGTGCCAATTAATAAAAACTTCTGCTCCGAACGGCTTTTCATTTTTAGAATCGACAATCAATTGATATTTAAGAGAAAAACCTTCGCAGTCCAAAAGTATACAATTGCGTATTTCATCAATCATCTGCAGTGTTTCGTGTGTGTCTAAGTTCCAGCTTCCATCAAAACTAACCAGGTTGCCATTTTTGTGCAGCTTAGATTCTCGGCACGCATAACTCAGACAGGAATACAAGGCACGTTCATTTATGGACTTTCCAGCAGTATAAATCATACCACCGCTTATTATTAAGTTTTGACGCACATTGTCAATAGGAATTCCGGTTGCAAGTTTTATTTTAAGTTGTTCATATTTTTCAGCCACTTCATCTAATGATAAATGTTCGGTTAAAAAAGCGAATTTAGCGCCGTCCATTCGATAAATCGTGCCATAAAGTCCAACATTTTCTTGAAGAAACCAAGCAACTTGTTGAAGTATGCGGTTACCATAACCATAGCCATATACTTCATTGATATTGCTCATTTCATTTATGGTTATCAACAATATGATGCAGTTCTTTTTTAATTCCATTACAGCGGATAAATCTTGGAAGAATCCATATTGATTTCTAAGTATCGTTGCAGGGTCCGTGTTGTCCAGCAAGCCCTCATTTATCATTATGCCGCCAATTAATTCCGGTTTGCCTGATGAATCGCGGATTATGGTTCCAATGTAACGAAACAATGAGTAACTTCCGTCTTTCAATCTGGTACGATAGCTAAGGTCATAATGTTTCGCCGTACCCAATATGAGTTCTTTCATTACATTTTCGTATCGTCGTCGATCTTCTGGATGAACGTAATCCGACCAGTTATAAGCTCCAATCGGTATATATTCACCTGGCAGACCAAACAGCTCTACTGCTGCCGGACTGTATCTGGTCATCTGACCTTTAGTATCATAAAGTGAAACGTAACTTCCTTTACCCAAAATTGTATAAGCATCAAATAGATCATCGAGTATTTGTCTTCTTATAGGTTTATTTTCTTCTACCATAACCACCTGTCCTCCACCAATCAGAAAAAGATAATTTATTCAATTGATTGCCCCCCCCCTGCAGTATTAATTTTATTTATGTTACGCCCAATCAATTCTTCCAATGTTCGATATATACTTTCTGGTTCAACTGGTTTAGCAAGATGAGCGTTCATACCTGCCTGCAATGACCGTTGAACATCTTCGTCAAAAGCATTTGCAGTCATTGCGATAATTGGAATAGTCTTGCTGTCTGGGTGGTCGGACGCTCTAATTGTTCTCGTTGCTTCCAGTCCGTCCATTTCAGGCATCCTTATATCCATTAGTATTGCGTCATAATAACCGGCTGGGTGGCTTGTAAACATTTCGACAGCGATTTTGCCGTTCTCGGCGTGTTCGGATTGCATTTCACGCATTTCCAGCAGCATCATCATAATCTCAGCGTTGACCTGCATATCCTCAGCGATAAGTATACGTCGTCCGGCCAAGTCAGCCAATTTTGTGTTTGTAGAGTGTTGAGCCATTTTGCGGTGGAAGACTTGCTGTATTTCATACATTATCGTTGAGGCTGATAAAGGTTTAGATACAAATCCATCTGCTCCGGCTTTTTCGGCCGCTTCTTCAGCTTCAAGCCAATCATAAGCCGTTATTATTATGATTGCAATTTCATCGCCGATTATTTCACGTATTTTTTGGGTAATTTCCATTCCATTCATACCAGGCATCCTGAAGTCCACAATAATTAAATTATAGCCCTCTCGACGCGCGTGATTTAATCGAACCATTTCAATTGCATCACCACCATTTTCGCAAGTCTCAGAGACAATGCCAATTTCACTCAAAACAGTCTTTGCGTGGTCGCAGGAAATAGGATCGTCATCAACTATAAGTACGTGTAAGTCTTGCGGATTTATGTCGTTCAATTGTACGTGTTCATTACGTTTTGAATCTTTTAATGTTAAATTAACAGTAAATGTAGAACCGACGCCTTTCTCCGACTCAACTGTGATTGTACCATTCATAAGGTTGACCATATTTTTGGTTATTGCCAGACCGAGTCCACTGCCGCCATAGCTTGAAGTGTTAGTTCCGTCTTCCTGAGTGAAAGCGTCAAAAATTTTTGGTATATATTCTTTATCTATGCCAATACCAGTATCTTTTACTATAAATTTAAAGCTGGACTGACCGTCATACTGTCCAGTACATTCAACGATAAAAGATATTGTACCGCCCGATTTAGTGAACTTAACCGCATTACTCAAAACATTTATGAGAATCTGCTTCAACTTCATATCGTCGCCAATGTAATATTCTTTAATATCGCCGCGTTTTATGAGTTCAAATTTTAAGCCGGACTCTTGACACTGACTATTAACCATAGTCTGTATTTGTTCTAAAAATGTAGAGAATAAAAATTCTTCATTTTTAATAGCCATACGGCCGCTTTCAATATGGCTCATATCCAAAATATCATTTATCAGCGACAATAAATATTTGGCACTTGAGCCAATTTTATTGAGGTGGTCTTTCAAAGTATCTGATAAATTTTCTTCGTGAAGTGCAATATTATCAAGACCAATAATCGCATTCATAGGCGTGCGTATCTCGTGGCTCATTCTTGACAAGAAAGCCGTTTTTGCTATGTTGGCCTGTTTAGCTTCAGCGAGAGCTTCTTTTAATCGTGTGTTCTGTTCAATCTGTTTACGTTGGATTTCTGTTGTATCAGACTTTAATATTATGTAAAATGCGGCCTCAGGATCAATATTATAAAAGTCGAAACGCTTGTAATATTTTTCGCCATTAATGTTACAGGCGATATTTACAATGTATGGCTTATCCGTCTTGACATTGGCAGCAATTGAAGTCAATGAGAGGGCTTCAGAGGCCGTTTGACGTTGATCTTCATCAAGAACAGGTATAACTCTATGTTTTAAATATTCGTCATAATCTCCATTTCGCGATAATGGAAATATACTGCCTTTTTCAATTAAGGATTCATCACCAACGACAACTCCATACTTGCCGTTTGCAAGATAAGCGACCATATCAAATTGTCTCGCCAGAATTTTATCAAGCAGAGAATTTTTTACTTTATCAACGCTGCCTTCCTGTTCAGCGATAAATGCTATAAAATCACCAGAAATTGGATGGCGAGTTACCATAACACTGAAATTTACATAACACAGTCGACCATTTTTACGACGTGAAAAGAAAGAGGTCGTTATTTGATTTTGACCTTTTAGATAATTATTGATTAAATTATCATTGTCAAATACCTCAATAAAACGATCCTGTTCGTGCGGCAGAGGATAATTCATCGCACGGAGCCACATCACTTTGGAATAAGGGCGAATGGTTGAATCTGTGCCAAATAAATCTTTACCCTGCATATCTTCAATCACGTCTCGACTGAGATTGACTCTAAACATTCCGAGAGTCTGTTTATTTTCACGATAGAACGTATCGCCCATTGACGTATAAGATATTTTAAGGCGCTGCTCATATATCCTGGAAGTAGTTACATCAATATATGTACAGTAAATATAGTGTTCACCAAAATCATCAATAAAAGCGTAACGGACATTGCACCAAATTTCGTTGCCCTTCTTCGTTATCTTGCGAATAGTAATTTCTTTAGTGCCATTTTCAGAAATACGCCGCCTTAAAACGCGCTTAACAGACAGTCGATCATCTGGATTGGTTGAGAGGATATATCCTTTGCCATTCATATATTTTAAGGCTTCATCTGTCGTACATTCCATCATCTTTGCAAATTCATCAGATACAAATATTGTCTCCATTGTGCCGTCGTCATTCTGCCTCATCAGTACGGCTGGATTTTCAATCTGACGAATTGAACGCAAAAAATGTATCCGCGATGATTTTTGCTCATATTCGGATATATTTGTTAAAAAGTAACCGACATATGGCGGCGGAAGATTTTTCATCGGCTGGAAATGTACGTGGACGTCACTTTCTGATATATAGTAAGAAAATGCGCTAAACGTCTCTTCTTTCGCGTGCTTTTCCATAAGATGAAGAAGTTCTTCGTTCATTATGTTTGTTTTCAATATACAAGAGCCAATACACGGTTCATTAGGTCTGTATATTTTCCAATCCTTCATCAGAGATTCATTAGCATATATTATTTTGTAATCTAATAACAGATCATTGTCATCGAGTACAGGTTCATAGATAACAGCACTCATTGGCAGATCGTCATATTTTGTTGTGTCAAACGGCAAAGGGCTTTGTTGCATCAAATAATCCCTCACTCCTATTACAAAACTGTTTACAATAATACGCATATATTATCTCATATTATTTGAAATCTAACAAGTCATAATTTAATTTTTATCTTTCCGGCGCGAGAATACTTTGAGATGAATCGCGCCAAAATAACTATTGACATTCAAACTGTAAATGTTAAAATAAAGCTGTACGGGCGAGCGGCACGCACAGCGTGTTAATTGGTCAAGCTGCTGCAGTTCTTCGGAGTTTCAAGGTAAGACTAACAAACAGGCTCTGCCTGCGGTCTGCTGTAAAAGTCCAACGTCAAAGTGGAGGACTACCACTTTAAAAAAGTGTAAAAAGTAAGCTGAGAGCCTTCGAGTGACAGTGTAGAGGCGTATTGGCGACGCCTTTGAGAATAAGGTTATCCCTTTGGGAGGAGACTTAAAAAGCAAACTTCTCAAGAATCCCACGCTTCTTTAAGCGG
>JAFUTM010000283.1 GCA_017484235.1 Selenomonadaceae bacterium | reverse complement strand
TAGAGGAAGCCGCAGCAGCAGGACCAATCAAAAGTTTCTGACAAGACAGAAAGAAGTTTCAATATTAAAAACTTGACTAGGACTCTACCTCAGAAGGAAGTTAATATATAAATAAAAAATAATGGAAAATCCTTTTAATTTTCGAGTAATTATAGTAAAATTAAATAGAGATATAAATTTGTAATTCTGAAAAAAAATTTGCTTACTTTTGAAATAAGTTTTATACTATACATAGAGAGGAGATAATATATGCACAAATACCTTTATCGAGTTATGCTGATTTTTATATCAATTACAGTAATGACGTCATATAAGTGTTCGGCAGAAAATTTAAAGTTTGTTGATTCTGTCGACGATACAGGCTATTATGTAGATATGGATACGGTAAAAATAGAAGCACAGAATATCATTCGTGCTAAAATTGCAATTATAAAACTTAATTCTAAAAATTATAATAAAAAACATATACTACTTTATAATTTACGTATCAATTATAAAGAGCAGAACTATCAAGTAATGTCGTCTACGATACTAGCGTATGAGACACGTGAGATTCTTGAGAAAGACGACAACAAAAAATCTGTACGTTCTTATGCAGAGGATTCGCCGATGTTTAATGTAGTTAAATTTATTTTAAACGGCGGCAAGTAAAAAAGTAATTACAATTAAACAGAAAGGCTGAATAAATATTTAATGAAGAAATTATTTATAATTATAACTACTATAATAATGTCAATACCAATAAGTGGATTGGCTTCCGAATATCGTTCTAGTTCGGACACCGGAGTTGAAATATTTGACTATATAGAGAATCGGCGGCGCGAGGAGAGAGCCAATAAATTAACAGACGAACAAATAAAACTACTCAAAGATATTGAAACCATAAAAGGTCAGCTGCCAAAGCCAAACAGCATAGATGCAAATAAACCAGCGCCAGCAGTATTTGAAGGCGACGATTTAACCTATAATGCGGATACTGGTGAGTTTGTCGCTACTGGCAAAGTGGATATAATCCAAATAGACGGGCGGCGATTTCAAAGTAAGGAAATTAGCGGCAATGTAAAAGAGCAAGAGATTCGAGTAGACGGCAGAGCGCATATGTTAAGTGTTGCACCGAATGCGCCGCGCGTTACATTGGACGGTTATCGTACGGTTTATAATTACGGCACGCAGACAGGTAAAATGGGCAGAGCCAGAGGAAAAGCCGGCGAATACTATATAACCGGCAAGCGTTTTGAATTTTATCCTGACCACATTGTTGTTTTTGACGCTACGCAGACTAAATGCAGTGCAGCGAATCCGGATTATCGCGTAAGCGCAGAAAAGATGGAAATCTGGCCAGAGCAAGTGATAAAGATGTACAAGGTAAAATTTTGGATAAAAAATACGGTTGTTGCCTCTAAAGCGTATGAAGAGCGAGATTTAAACGCTACTCAGGAAAACAACTTTCCGCGAGTTGGTTACAATAAAGATCACGGGCTATACGTTGAGCAAAGGTTTGAACGAGCAATAACGGACCACTTAAAGAGTGTTACAAATGCGCATATAGAGACCAAAAAAGGCATTCGGAGCAATACTGAAATCCGGTATGATAATCGAGATACAAGTGCCAAATTCGTTTATGGTTTCTATAGTGACAGTGACAACGTTTGGATACAAAAAGAACCTTCTCTGATTTTAAATTACGGCCGTCATTTCGGCAGCTCACCATATAGTTATGGATTAGGGTATGAGATTGGTCATTGGCGCGGCAACAGCATTTCGAGTACTCATCAAAAATATGAGGTTGGATTTGATCGTGATCCAATAAATATTCATAAATACTTATTGTTTCTACATACGGGCTACTCGATTACGCGGGAAAGTGCAGATAACTCAACAGTAAAAGGATTAAATTATAGTGCCCTTCTGTTTAGAGAATATAATGAAAGATTTGCGGCTTTCACCAGGTATTCCTATAATAAGAATACGTCTAAAAATTCTCTGTTTGATTTTGACAATGACGATTATTCCAGAAAGTTTACGACAGGATTAAGTTACAGACTTGATGATAAGAATCGGATTGTTATAGGTGCGGACTTTGATACAGATCGTGGCAGTTTAGAAGACCTGGATTATTATTGGTTCCACGACCTTCATTGTTCTCAGATAATAATGCGTTATCGAGAAAAGCGTGATAAATTCGAGGCTCGCTGGCAATTCACTCCCTGGTGAAAACGAAATTCTTAATTAGGAATGAGGAACATAATTAATGAGGAATTAAGAATTAGGAATGATGAATATATTTAATTATCAATTTCTAATTAGTCATTCGTAATTAGATTTATTCCTAATTCCACATTTCTCATTCCTAATTAGTTCAATTCCTAATTCCTAATTAGACATTCCTCATTATTAATTATTGGTGGTGTATAGATTTGCAAAAAATAATGACATTAATACAAAAGATGCAGAATCGACGCATTCTAGTTATAGGCGATATGGTAGCAGATGTGTATTTAAACGGAAGAATCGGCAGGATTTCACGTGAGGCACCGGTTTTAATTTTAGACCAAATTGAAGAAAAAATTGTTGCCGGCGGCGCAGCAAATGTAGTCTCTAACGTAGCCACTCTCGGCGGCGAAGTATATGCCGTTGGAGTTCTAGGCGACGATAACAATGCGGAAGGTCTGCGTAAAATTCTTGATTATTATGAAGTTCATACGGAAGGACTGGTAACCGACAAAACACGTCCAACTGTTTCAAAGACGCGAATTATTGCCGGCGGCCGTGCAACTGTAAGTCAACAGATAGTCCGTATCGACCGTGAAAGCCGCGAACCGATTTCTAAAAAGATGGAAGCCGAATTAATCGCCAAAATTGATAAGATACTTCCTCAAGTTGAAGGCATTGTTTTAAGTGATTATGGCAGCGGCACTATAACCGAAGGCGTAAAAAAGTGGCTGATTCGGTACGCCGGTCAACATAAAATTCCAAGTATAGTTGATTCACGCTATGACATTGGCCGCTTTGACGGAATTGGTTATATCAAACAGAATGATACTGAGCTGGCAAATTATGTTGGCCACGATATAAAAGATATGGCGGCTCTTATTGATGCCGGAACTAACCTTTTAAGACGTTTAAACGCTAACGGCGCACTTATAACGCGCGGTGAAAAGGGAATGAGCTTATTTGAACGCGGCGGCGCGGTTCATCACATTCCGGTTTCAGATAAGAGTGAAGTCTTTGATGTTTCCGGTGCCGGTGATACTTGTGTTGCGGCCTTTATTCTCGCTCTGACAGGCGGAGTGAATCCGGTTGTTGCTGCCAGGATATCAAATGTTGCCGCCGGCATTGCAGTCCGAAAACTCGGCACCAGTACCGTCAACTTTGAAGAACTGCGTAAGGCGCTTGAAAATTCTCGTTGATATTAAAAGTGGAGTATAGATATGCTGATTAATAGAAAAGATATTGTTGATTTATGTAATAGATTGCGCGATAATGACAAAAAAGTTGTGTTTACGAATGGCTGCTTTGACATATTGCACGTTGGCCACGTTCGTTATTTGGAAGCGGCTAAAAAGTTTGGCGATGTGTTGATTATAGGCCTTAATAGTGATTCTTCAGTTAAACGACTTAAAGGAATTAATCGCCCAATAAACAATGAGCAGGATCGGGCTGAAGTTCTGCTTGCATTAAAGTCAGTAAATTATGTGGTTATTTTTGATGAGTCTACAGCTGAGAAATTAATTGCCGAAGTCAAGCCGAACATCTATGTTAAGGGCGGCGACTATACATTAGAAACTCTGCCCGAAGCCAAAATTGTACAAAGTTATGGCGGGCAAGTGGAATTTATACCTATGGTTGTCGGTCGTTCAACGACTAACATCATTAATAAGATTAACGAACACAAATAAACAATGCGTAATGCACAATGCTTATTTCGTAATTTAAAATCCGCGAGCTGGAGTAATCCCTCAACCAGGAAAAATCACGAACCCAAAAATCGCCGAACGTGATGTGAGGCGCTTACCCGAACGCGGCGAGCGTGACGCGAGGCAGTGAGGGGCGGCTTTTGCTAGCTTTTGGCCGGTCAAAAGCGGAATCAAATCTAAAAAAATTTTGACTAAGCCTCAAACACAGACTTGACGGGCACAATCGCAAACTCAACAAAAACTACGAATTAAGAAATACGAATTAAGCATTAAAAATTGATTTTTGGTGATAGATATATGGACGAATTGAAAAATATTCTGGTTGTTAAATTAAGCGCGATTGGTGACGTAATACACGCGCTGCCGGTTTCTTATGCAATAAAAGAAACCTTCCCAGATGCCAATTTGACGTGGGTAGTCGAACCGCCTGCTTATGAAATTTTGGATATGAATCCTTATATAGATAGAATAATCCTGTTCAATAAAAAAGAGTTTCGCAGTCTCGGTGGATTTGCAAAAAGATTCTTCCCATTTAAACGCGAAATACAGGAGCAGCAATATGATGCCGTTTTGGATTTACAAGGCTTATTTAAATCTGCGGCGATTGCCTTCTTTGCAAAGTCAAATATAAAACTCGGCACTTGCAATATGCGCGAAATGAGCGGCCGCATTTCTAAACCGGTTGTCGGTGCAAATGCAGAAGGTCATATCGTTGAGCGTTATCTGGACACAGCGCGGGCAATTGGCTGCAAAGTGAGAGAAGTTGTATTCCCAATAAAAATTCCTCAAAATGAAGTGGAGAAAGCCAAAATTATAATGCAGCGAGCTGGTATGAATTTAGATAATCCATATGTGATTCTGGCAGTTGGCGCCAATTGGCCAAATAAAAGATGGCAAACGGATTCTTTCGCCTTGCTCAGTGACTGGTTTTATGATATGGGCGTTGTTCCTGTATTAGTCGGCAATGGCGTAGTGGACGAGCAGCGTGCAAAGGAAATTGAATCAATCATCGAAGTTCCGCCGATTAATCTTGTCGGTCAGACTAACTGGGCGCAGCTAGCTCATATGATTAAAAATGCTAGACTCGTAGTTGGCGGCGATACTGGAGTAGTTCATTTTTCTGCAGCACTTGATACACGGACTGTTATGCTTATGGGTCCGACTGATGCTAACCGCAATGGTCCTTATGGTCAGATTGAAAATGCCATTGAAGTGGATCGTAATTGCAGAGGCTGCTGGAAGCGTGTCTGTCCTAAGAATAAAGACTGTCTGAAAAAGATTTCTGTTAGACAGGTTGAGCAAAAAATTGTATCAATGCAATGATAAAAATGTAGTGAGGTCAAGCTATTGAAGGTTTTAAAAAGATTATTTGACGGAATGCAGCGCGATTTAAGGCTGTTCTTATTTTTGTTGATACTAATTGAAGTTTATCGCGGACTGTTTATATGGACAATGTCATCAAGTTATATGTCACCTGATACGCAGTCATCAGAAGTGTGGCTGGCTATGTGGACTGGCCTGCGACTGAGTTTAAAGACAGCAGGTGCAATTACGCTGGTGTCTTTCGTCTTTGCAACGCTTGCCGGCTTAGGTGCACGAGTTCGGCTTGGAATTGGAATATTTGCATCGTTGGTTCTCTCAATTTTATTTCAAGCCAGATTCCCTTATTATAAGGCTTTCCAGTCAACTTTCGGGCTGCAGGTCGTACAAGGCTTCAATGATGATGTGTCAGCTATATTTTTGACGCTGGTACAAGAATATGGCTTGATATGGCGGTTTTTACTTGCACTGATTTTGACGTTAGTTTGTATAATGATTCTAAGCCGCATAATGCTTTTTAAAACTTTTCCATTGCCAAATTTAGAAACTACTGCTAAAAAGTCATCTTTTATTGGTGGTATGATTTTGACGTTAGTGTTATTATTTCTGTTTATCAGATTTGGTGGTAGTTTTAATTATGCCGGAGGTGTAAATTGGGAAAATGCTGGCGTAACGAGCGATAATTTTTTAAACGAGTGTATTCTTGATGATATTCAGGCGCTGTATCGAGCCAACGCAATGGAAAAACGTATGCGAGCTGGCGATATTAGCGGTGTCCATAAAGAAAATATTATGGAATATGCTCAGTCAATTGCCGGTCATACCCAGACGGAAGCTGATAACTTAGGTCCATACCTTGAACGTACAGCTCAAGGTCCTAAAATTCAAACGCCGCAGCATATTTTTATAATTGTCGGCGAAACGTGGATGCAGTGGCCTATGATTGGAAAGTATGAGAAACTGCACATTGCGGACGGAATCAAGTCATTGATTGCTGAAGATAAATGTTATTACAGCCGCAATTTTATGCCAAATGGAGATTTTACATCTACAGCACTCACAGGTTTTGTCACAGGATTATCTGATGTCAACATAAGAGCAAACTATCAGCCGCGTACTTATGAGGAAATTTATCCGACATCAATGGCACCGCCGCTTAAAGAACTCGGCTATAAAGTTGATTTTTGGTATGGAGGCGTGCCAAGTTGGGATAACATTAGTAAAATGGCGATTGCTCAGGGCTTCGATAATTTTTATGGCTATCCTGATTATCACGCGCCAAAACAAAATGCTTGGGGTACAACTGATAAAAACTTGTTTGATGCAATTGAAAATCATCTTGAAGGCGAACCGCCAACTGTACATCTAATTATGACTACTACTAATCACCCTCCATATAATCTCAATCTTGCCGCTGAAGGATACGATATGGTGAGAGTAGTTGAGGAGTTAGAAAAGCTGCCAAACATTGATGACGTTAGAACTTTGGCAACTGAGCTTGGTCATTACTGGTATATGGATAAGTGCGCGACACAATTTGTTCGCAATGTGAGTGAAAAATATCCGAACAGTTTATTTATAATAACTGGAGACCACGCTGTAAGATGTGATCCGTCGACCAGGCCGACACTTTTTGAACATCAGAGTGTGCCATTTGTTATGTATGGAAATGGTATCAAACAAAATATTTTACCTTTGGACGTGGTCGGAGGCCATACTTCAATTGTGCCGACGATTATTGAATTGATTGCACCGAAAGGGTTTATCTATTATTCTATTGCACCGAGTTTAACACAAAGCAATGGCACTGCGTTTAACCGTGATGTATTTTTAACAAGCAACATTATTGGCAAAGTCGATGGCGAAGAAGTTGAACTTTTACCGCATATTGCTTCAAAAGAATTGAATCAAGTCAATATGTCCTCCGAAAAAGAAATGGCAGAATCCGTTATTACTTCAATGCGTACAATCTCTTGGTGGCTGCTTGTAAACGGAATTTCATTAAAACAATAAAGAGCGAGGCGTTATTTTATGTATTGGAGTTCGGAGTTTAGAGATGTAGAAAACATTTGCTATACTGCTAAACATATAAAAAGTGTTCTATGCATTATCAAAGAAACTTTTGAAAAAGATTATTTTGATATTTTTTTGGAAACTTGTGCAGGACGTATCGTGAGTTCTTCAAATTTTAACAAATTAAAGAAAACTTTTGGTGTAATTTCTTCCGGTAAGAATATAAACCAAAAGTTTACCGATAATTACAAATCAATTATTAAATCGGCAATCAAAGATTTTGAAAGTGATCGTGAAATCTATAAGGAAATTTTGGACAAAGAATATTTGGAAGAATATGAGGACGATGCTGCTGCATTTAAGTCTGGAGTTTTGAAAAGTAAATGTCCTATAATACGTAAAACTCTGTTGAATAAAAGAGCCAAAGACCTAGATAGCTATCGCTATAATTTTAATACAGCCGATCCAAACTGGTTATTGAAAATCGTGAGCAATATTTGTGACTTTGCGGCAGAATATAAAAAAAATTATAATTCTGATATATATGAAAACATTCAATCTTTTGAAGATTTAAAAATGTATCCTCTGGACACTGAAGATTATACTGCTTACGGAGTTATAGGCGGTGGTATAAAATCACATATGCTTTATAAAGCTTATCCAGAAATTTTTCCAAACAGAAGTCGAGATGCAATTTGGGCACTTTGGTATTTATCAAAGAAAAAGACTTTTGATTGTGAAACCGATTCCGAATTTCTAATGATTGATACTAAGGCCTCTATAACGCAACAAAATTACTTTTACCCTTATCGTTTATTTGCCTATTATGCCTTTGAGGTCTATAAACTTTTAAAAAATATGGCAATTAAATATGGGCTTGAAATTGACGTTAATTATAGATATGTTATTGTAGATTCCTTTCTGAAATTTATAGCTGATGAAAATTCCGATGAAATAAATTTTTTGAAATCTCAAATAAAAGATGGAGGTAGAGGTCTTGCTTAATCTTGACGACGACTGTAAGAAATTTTTTCCTGCGTTTAACCATAAATTAAAAGATTTTCAAAAACGCGTAATTGAAAATGTAATAATAAACGGAAATACTCTCTGTATTATGCCTACCGGTGGCGGTAAGTCCATGATTTATCAAATGGCAACATTGGAAACGGGTGGCATTGCAATCGTTATTTCTCCTTTGACTGCACTCATTGCAGAGCAAACCGATAAAATTACCCAAGCCGGATATGATTGTATTTCTTTTCATAGTGCTGTAAACGCCGGAACACAAATGAAAATTTTAATAAATTTTGCCAATGGAAAACTTAATCCGCAATTTGTTTTTGCCAGCCCAGAAAAAATTGCTACCGACGGATTGTTTGAACATTGTTGCAGAATGCGTAAAGATGATATTAAATTGATTGTAATTGATGAGGTTCATTGCGTCAGTCAATGGGGAATAAGTTTTCGACCTTTTTATAAAAGAATACCTGATTTTATTGAAAAGATTTTTGGTACTGAAAATCAAGTGACAATTTTGGCTTTAACTGCTACATTAAATCCAAAAGAATTGACAGATATTTGTACAGATTTCAAAATTTCATCGGAGAATGTAATAAAAGACAGCATGTTAATGAGAAGTGAAATTCATCTTAATGTGCTTAAATTTGAAGAAGAAACGGAAAAGGAAAATAAATTTTGGGAAATTTTAAATATGCACCGTAATGAAAAAACACTGGTATATATTTACAGAAAATATCGTAAAAGAAGTGTTGAAAATTTATGTAAAGAAGCTCAAGATAAAGGATATAATTCTGCATTTTTTCACGGCGACATGTCGATGTTTGAAAGAAAAGAAATTATAGACAAATATAAAAATAACGAAATTGACGTAATATTTGCAACAAATGCTTTCGGTATGGGAATAGATATAACTGACATCAGAAATGTCATACATTTTATGATACCTGATTCGGCTGAGCAGTTTTATCAAGAAATTGGAAGAGCCGCTCGTGACGGTAAAGGAGCAAATGCATATCTTCTTTATACAGATAAAAACATTGACGTAAAAAGAACATTTTTTATAGACAACTCATTTCCTAATGAAGAAAAATTATCCAATACATATTTGAAATTAGGCGGTGGTACAGGATATAAAACTCTGCAATATTTTGACAATGAAGATATTCAAAATTGTTTGCATTATTACGTGGAATGTGGTGCAGTTAAAATTGTATGCAAAGGATTCCCTTCTTTGAGTGATTTATTTGATATTGAGGATGATCATCTTCAAAAAGTTTTTGATAGTACAAAAACAAAAAATTTTGTTCGCACCGTCAAAGTAAATAAAATAAAGCCTGATACTCTTGCCACAACTGTTTATGATGCCGTTGTTAAAGGGCGAGCAAAATTAAAAAATCCATTACAGCGCCAACTTATAATAAATTTAATTACAGATTCTTTAAACGACGATCAATTAAAATCCATTTCGGAAAATATTGAAAAAAAACGAGAATATAAACATAAGTTGATGGATTATTTTGTTTATCTTCTTGAAAATCATTTTAACAATAATGAACTTCATCAAGAAATTGCTCGTTATCTCGGAATGGATAAATTTTTACTAAATAAAATTTACAAGACAGCCGATGGCAATTTTGTACGAAGTAAATCGGAAGTAATAATATCTGATTTATTGTATTGTGCCAACATAAATTACAATTATGAAGAAAAACTGTATTATGACGGAAAGAAATTTATCCTTCCTGATTTTACAATTTATCTTCCAGACGGCAAAAAAATTTTTTGGGAACATATTGGAATGATTGGTAATGAAGAATATGATTCAAAATGGATTAAAAAACTTGATATTTATGAACACCTTTTTAAGGGACAACTCAGAAAAACTTATGAAAGTGGAACATTATCCTCTGATGCGCAAAAACTAATAGACGAATTGAGATCAGAATATTTTAATTAAAATTTATTAAAAATAAAAAATTTCTCTTGACTTAATATAAATTAGTGTGTATAATTACTTTTGTTGATGACAAATTTGTTTTTGCTTTTAACACTGAGTTAGTGGCCCGGTAGTTTAGTTGGTTAGAATGCCGCCCTGTCACGGCGGAGGTCGTCGGTTCAAGTCCGATCCGGGTCGCCATTTACTTTTAAAAAGTAAGCAAACAGTTATTAAAAGGCGATATAGCCAAGTGGTAAGGCCGAGGTCTGCAAAACCTCTATCCCCAGTTCGATTCTGGGTGTCGCCTCCAAATTATGTTTAACAGTTACGCCGCTTTAAGTGGTGTTTATTATTTTAATAGAAAATTTTTGATGGGTAAAATAAATGATTTTTGAAAATTTGACTCAAAGTTTACAAGATGCTTTTAAAAAGCTGCGCAGTCACGGAAAATTAACAGAAGAAGATATTGATAAAGCTATGCGAGATGTTCGTATGGCTTTATTGTCGGCTGATGTCAATTATAAGATTGTCAGACAGTTTGAAAAAAATGTTAAAGCTCGTGCTGTTGGCGGCGATATTTTAAATGCTCTGACTCCTGCTCAGGCTGTAATCAAAATCGTCAATGAAGAATTGGCACAGTTGATGGGCGGTCGTGAAAGTCGTTTAAATATTTCATCGCATCCGCCAACAGTTATTTTAATGGTCGGTCTGCAGGGCAGTGGTAAAACCACATCTGCCGGTAAGCTGGCACTTTCTCTCAGAAAACAGGGTAAGCATCCTGTATTGGTTGCTGCTGATATTTATCGTCCGGCGGCGATTAAACAATTACAAGTTGTTGGTGAAAGCGTAGATGTACCTGTTTTTACGGAAGATATAAAAGATGCAGTGAAAATTGCCAAAGATTCTATTGCTTATGCTGATTCGCACGCAAAAGATGTCGTAATCATTGATACGGCTGGGCGTCTACAAATTGATGAAAAGCTGATGCAAGAACTTAAAGACATCAAGGCCAGTGTCAATCCACACGAAATTTTGCTTGTTATTGATGCTATGGTTGGCCAGGAAGCTGTTAATGTTGCACAGACTTTCCACGATGCGCTCAATGTAAATGGTATTGTTCTGACGAAGTTGGACGGTGACGCCAGAGGCGGCGCAGCTCTTTCGGTTAAAGCAGCTACCGGCTGCCCAATAAAATTTGTCGGTATGGGCGAAAAGCTGGAGCCATTGGAAGTATTTCACCCTGACAGAATGGCTTCCCGTATTCTTGGAATGGGCGATGTGCTCTCTCTCATTGAGAAAGCGCAGTCAACCATTGATTCTAAAACCGCTGAGAAAATGGTCAAAAAGCTTAAAACCGATGAGTTTACTTTGGCTGATTTCCTCGAACAGCTCCAACAAATTAAAAAGCTGGGTTCATTAAACGATATTTTGGGTATGATTCCTGGATTCAGCGGTTTAAAAAAGAAGCTGGGCGGCGTAGACCTTGACCTTGATGGTAAAGAAGTTCGTCATATGGAAGCAATCATATTGTCGATGACACCAAAAGAACGCAAAGACGTATCTATTATTGATGCCAAAAGACGCAAGCGCATCGCTATGGGCAGCGGCACTCGTGTTCAAGATGTCAATCGTCTTTTAAAGCAATTTGGTGAAATGAAAAAGATGATGCGTAAAATGAAAACTCAGCAAACGCAGCAATCTAAAAAACTCAAAAGTAAAAAATCTAAAAAAAATAAACCTAAAAGTAAAATTCCGTTTATTGGAAATTTACTTGGCGGATTGGGCAAATTCCCATTTTCTCCAAAATAAATGTTTTATATTAAACTTTTTATATCAAAAAGACTTGAAATTTTATTAATTTTGTTGTATAATGCATTTTATTGTTGGTTGAATTTTTGAATTATGATAATACGTTTTTAAACTATTGAAAGGTGGTGAAATGATGGTAAAGATTAGACTTTCTCGCTTTGGAGCAAAAAAGAAACCTTTCTATCGTATTGTAGTTGCCGATAGTCGTTCACCAAGAGATGGTCGTTTTATTGAAATTATTGGTAATTATGATCCACTCAAAGATCCGGCTGTCGTCAATGTTGATGAAGATAAAGCTGTTTCGTGGATTTTGAATGGTGCGCAGCCTACAGATACAGTTCGTTCGCTTCTGAATAAAAAAGGCGTTATGGCGAAAGTTGAAGCTGCAAAGAAGAAAAATTAATTATTCCGAAAAGAGGCAATTATTATGAAAGAACTTGTTAAAGTAATGGCTTCAGCGTTGGTTTCTAATCCAGATGCAGTTGAAGTTGAAGAACAAATGGACGAAGATAGAACTATTATCAAGCTGCACGTTGCACAAGATGATATGGGCAGAGTTATCGGCAGACAAGGTCGTATTGCTAAGGCAATCCGCACTATTGTCAAAGCAACCGCAACTCGTGAAAACAAAAAAGTTTCAGTTGATATCGAATAATAGTTAATCGCGGTTGAGTGAAGTTTGTCAGCCGCTTTTTTGTTGCATTTTTATAATAATTTGTGCTGAATGTTTATTAAAAGTGAGGTATATATAATGGATAGTATTGCAATTCAAGTGCCGGTTACGATAAAGGCCAAACTTACTGAAAAACTCAGAACGAAAATTCTTGATGATATAAATAAAAGCGTTGAACAAGCCGAACTGGAAATTAAACAGATTAATATTCAACAAGAACGTGCTTTAAGTGAACAAGGCGATACGCCTCAAAAAGAAGCTGCCATACGCAGACATTTTGGCCCTGAAATTCAGAAACGCCAGCAATTTTGTGCTGAGTCTGCTGCACGTAAGGAAAACCTTGAAAAGCTTGCTGTTGGCGCTGAAATAATTCAAGGTACACTTCAACGTCAAGTTGAATTAAAGATTGGCGATGATATGCGTGAGATTATGAATGTTGAAGTTTTAATTGAAGATGATAAAATTATCGCTATAAGAAGTTAATTTAATTGGAAATAAATTTTTATGAACGATAAAGTTATTATTGGACGACTGGGCGCAGCACGAGGCTTAAATGGTGAGCTTAAAATTGTTCCGCTGACTGATTTTGAAAATCGCTTCGACAATTTAACAGAAGTGGAAGTTGACGGCAAAATTTTAAAAATAAATTATGTCAAATATGTTGGTAACAATCTCGTAGTTAATTTTGAAAATATTAATAATCGTGAAGAGGCTCAAAAATTAACTGGCAAGTTGTTGAAAGTAGACAAAAAAAATGCTGCTCCTCTTGCTGAGGGCGAATTTTATACATTTGATTTAATCGGTATGCAAGTTTTTGATACTGATGACAATAAGATTGGCAAAATCACCAATGTTTTATAGACTGGCAGCAACGATGTATTTGTTGTAAAATGTGAAGATGAGCACGAACTTCTTATTCCAGCTTTAAAGCGTGTGGTCAAAAAAATTGATATTGATAATAAAATTATGATTATTGATATGAAAATGATGGAAGAATGTTAATCTATGTATATTAAAAATTAAATCCGAACTTCAAAACGTTTGCCTTTATCTTCAGTATTGGCAGGCGTTTTTGATTTTATTGCCGTTGTCTTGACTGGCGG
>JAFUTM010000282.1 GCA_017484235.1 Selenomonadaceae bacterium | reverse complement strand
TGATATATTTTTTTGAAATATATAAGAGTTTAAATCTTTGTTCAAAATCATTCGGGCCGCACCGGCATCAACAAGGGCACGAGCTTTATATTCTTGATGATTATCGGCAGCATATGGATAAGGAATCAAAATAGACGGCACACCTCGTGCAGTGAGTTCCGCAAGTCCGGTTGCGCCTGCTCGAAATACCGCTAAATCTGCCATTGCCATCGCTTGCGGCATATTATAAAGATATGGCTCAACGCGGATATGTTTTGCTTCTTCAAGATTTATACCGGCGTCCTTAATTCGATTAATAACGTCGTCGTATTCTGTTTTGCCGGTGACGTGTAAAAACTGCGCCGTTGGATTACTTGCCGCATCAACCAAAACATCAACCATTGCACGATTGATACTTCTTGCACCGCGACTACCACCAGAGATTAAAACAACGGGCTTGCTTTCGTCAAAACCGAAATGTTCCAGTCCGGCTTCACGACTTGCTTGCAATACTTCAGCGCGAATTGGATTACCGGTATAAACGGTCTTGTCAGCTGGAAAATGTTGCAGCGCACGCTCAGAGCCGACGGCAATTTTAGTTACGAACTTTGATAAAATTTTATTCGTTATACCGGCAACAACGTTTTGTTCTTGAATGAGAGTCGGCACTTTTTCCAGACTCGCCGCTAATAAAATCGGTCCACATACATAGCCGCCAGTGCCAACTGCCACATCGGGTTTAAAATCTTTTATGATATTGATTGCCTTTTTGACACTTAAAATGGCGTTTGCCGCACGCTTGATGTTTTCCAGCGTAAAATGGCGTTCAAAACCGCCGGACAGGTCAAGCGCGATAAATGGCAGATTTTCCTTTGGAATTATATCAGATTCCAGCCCAAGTTCTGTGCCGACATACAAAAACTCCGCTTCCGGCATTTTATTTTGAATTGTTCTAATCAGCGTCAGTGCCGGATAAATGTGTCCGCCAGTTCCGCCGCCGCTTACTATTATTTTCAATTTATTAACTCCTTATTACTTATTAATTTTATCAATTGAATTTATCATTTTTAAAAATTTTAGCGAATTGAGCGATATATCAAAATCAGATTGAATATAATTCATCAAAAACGATTCCGCCTCAAACAGTTCACCGGATTTTAAAACAAATTTAGATGTATCTTTCCAATCGAAATGTGATAATGTCAAAAATAGATTTCTCATTGACTCAGGATATTTAATTGAAAAGCCGGAAAGTTCTATAAACTGACAGGTAGACAGTAAAAGTGCAATTCGCGGATTGCGTTTGTCGAATGCTTCCAGCGACTTTAATAGCAAATAAAAAACTTCCGTGTCAACTTCTTCCAACACGGTCATTCTATTTACAATTTCAAAAAAAACTGACGCATAAGCTAATCGGTTTAAATCTTCATTAATTTTATAAAAACTGATTACGTCAGCTTCGTGAACGGTATATATATTGCCCTTTATAAATTCTAACGAAATGTGATTGAACACTTGCATTGCACCGGAGATTTTATTCTTGGCACGCCGGCAGCCGTAAGCATTAGCTTCTATTTTGCCGTAATTTTTTGTGAAGAAAGTTACAACACGGTTTGCATCTCCAAAATCATTTGTTAAAAGAACAACTGCTTCCGTTTTAAAAAATCTTTCCATTAGTATATCCTCATCACTACTATATTATATTTTATTATATCAGCAAAATAAATGACGTGCAAGATATTACCCTGCACATCACAGATTTTAATATAAAACATATTATAAAAAGAGACGCCCTCCACATTTATTAAACGAGTGTGGAGGGTGCATATATAAAAATAACTTTCAGAATTAAAATAATGTTTATATGTTAAACCATATTGCTCAACAGTTCTTTAACTTTTAATTTATAATCATTATAATTTACAACGAAAACGTCACCAGTCTTGCGGATTTTAATTTCAATTGTGTTTTCGTCAATGGACTTAGGACTGATTGTAATTCGGATTGGATAGCCGATTAAGTCGCAGTCGTTAAATTTAACGCCGGCACGTTCCTTGCGATCATCAATGAGAACATCTATACCGTCGCATTTCAGTTCATCGTAAACTTTTTCAGCGTATTCAAGCTGCGCGGCATTTTTAGCATTAACCGGCACAACGACAACTTCAAACGGCGCGATTGCACGTGGCCAGATGATTCCATACTCATCATTATTCTGTTCAATTGCCGCAGCCATAGTACGGCCAACGCCAATGCCATAACAGCCCATTTCAAAAAATTTTTCTTTGCCGTTTTCGTCAAGAAAAGTTGCATTGAGCGACTTACTGTATTTATTGCCAAGTGTAAATACTTGACCGACTTCAATTCCGCGCGTCATTTTTAGCTCCTTGCCGCAATGTGGACAAGGATCGCCCTCTTTAACCATACGAATATCAGTAACTATTATTTTTGATTCATCAAAGTCGCGTTTAGGCGTTACGTTAATATAGTGAACATCAACTTCATTGGCTCCGGCGACGGCGTTGTACATCTCCATAACTGTTGAGTCGACAACAATAACGGTGCCGTCCTTAATGCCAATTGGACTCATAAATCCAGCGCAGCCTCCAGCCGCTGTGATTGCCAATTCTTCTGCCATATGGAGATGAAGGGCACCTTCAACTGCATTTAAAATTTTAATTTCGTTGACTTCGTGATCACCGCGTACGAACGCAAGAATCAGTCGTCCGTCGTCATCTTGGAAAGCAACTGCTTTAATTGTCTTCTCAATCGGCACGTTAAGATAATCTTTGACCATTTCGATTGTATGACAGTTTGGCGTCGACACTTTTTCGAGTGGTTTCATCTCTTCAGCGTTGGCAGTTATAACTTTAAGTTCAGCTTTTTCATCACTTGCCGCATAGTCGCAGGACTCGCAGTAAGCAATCGAAGATTCACCGGACGGAGCAAGCACTGTAAACTCGTGAGAGTGACCACCGCCGATTGCGCCGTTATCTGCCTCAACCGGTCTGAACTTCAAGCCGCAGCGCGTAAAAATTCGACTGTAAGCATCATACATTTTGTCATATGAAACATTCATACAGTCAATATCTTTATCAAAGGAATACAAATCCTTCATAATGAACTCACGACTACGCATTAAGCCAAAACGCGGACGTATTTCGTCACGATACTTATTTTGTATCTGATAAAGCATTAGTGGCAATTGTTTATAAGACCGAACCTCAGAACGGATTAATGATGTTATCATTTCTTCGTGAGTCGGACCAAGTGCAAATTCACGGCCGTGACGATCTTTAAGACGCATCATTTCATCACCGTAAACTGCCCAGCGGCCGGATTCTTTCCAAAGCTCAGCCGGCTGCGTTATGGGCATCATTATTTCCTGTCCGCCTTTTGCGTCCATTTCTTCACGGATAATTTGTTCTATTTTGCGAATTGTCCGCCAGCCAAGTGGCAAATATGAGTAAATGCCGCCAGCCGCTTTACGAATTAAGCCGGCTTTCATCATTAATTTATGACTTACTAATTCTGCTTCCGACGGATATTCTCTGAGCGTCGGTGCATAAAGTTGTGTTGCTCTCAATACATTCACCTCAATAATTATTAATGTTAAATTAGAAACATTGAGTTTGGAATTAACAATTTAGTATCAGAAATTTATTTTTAAACTTGAGTTTTCCAATTAAAAAATTCTTCTTTATTTGGATACTGACATAACATAGCTGCCATAAGGCTAAATGAACTGTGATCTGAGATACGGTGATGGCACATAGTCATCAATTGCATATCTCTATAAGCGTTTTCGCCATTGTTGCCATTTACAATAATGAGTTTGTGATTAATTGTATCTAATCCAAGTTCATTTGACATTTTATTACACCAATCTAAATCATCAGAGAATAAAAAATATTTATCTGGACGCCAATTATTTTCAGAAAAAAATATACCTTTTCGAAAGTGTTCTGGTTGACAGGACCAGCCCAATTTTGCCATGTCGCCGCGTCGAATATGTATTGCTACTGGATTTATAGATTTTTCTATTAAATCTGCATATTTTTTATTTAATTCGTCAACAATTTTAGGGAATATAAATTCACGTTCAATAGTTCTTCTTATGCTGTTTAAAGGTGAAGTAGTTATCCAATAACCGTGATAATATATGTGATTATTTGCAAATTTAAATGGCACGTCTTTAGCTTCATTGACTACAATTACTGGGCCGTCAAATTCTACATTAATTGCACCTTTTTCTACAACTAAAACAATAGGAAGTCCATTATTGGCTAATTGTTGTACTATACCTCCCATTTTAGATTTTCGGTTGTCAATAATGTATTGCCAGACATCTTTATCAAAATAATCACTTATCATTGGTGGTTTGAGATTAAATATTCTATCTAATTCATAGCCATTATGCGGAACATTATCCAAATAAAACGGCGCATTGTCTATTACACATTTTTCGCCAGAATTAATTTCCAGCCAACGGAAAAATATATACTGAAACATCTGATTGCCCAGTCCGCCGTTCATATATACTATATTCATATAAATCCGCCTTATACAATTAATCAAAGTCTCTCACAGATAGCTTGAGTGACTTCATCAGTGCCAACTTTCTTAAAGTCGTCACTGTAGATGTCGGCTGTTCTGAAGCCGTCATCAAGTGTCTTATAGACGGCAGACTCTATAGTTTGAGCGGCTTCTTCGGCGTGAAGTGAATATCTAAGAAGCATTGCTGCTGATAAGATAGTACCCATTGGATTGGCGATTCCCTTTCCAGCAATATCAGGTGCACTACCGTGAATTGGTTCATAGAGGCTGGTTAGTTCACCGATCGACGCAGACGGCATAAGACCTATTGAGCCGCCGATAACTGCAGCTTCATCACTTAAAATGTCTCCAAATAGATTACCAGTCACTATTACGTCAAACTGTTTTGGATTGACGGCGAGCTGCATTGCACAATTATCAACGTACAAGTGATTAAGCTCTATATCAGCGTAATCATTTGCAAGTTTAGTTACAGTACGACGCCACAATCTCGACGTTGCAAGCACATTAGCCTTGTCAACAGAAGTCAGCTTGCCGCGTCTGATTTTCGATGTTTCAAAGGCCAGCTTCGCAATGCGTTCAACTTCAGGAACAGAATAATTTTCTAAGTCCCAAGCACGCTCAACGCCGTCTTTTATTTCAGATTCGCATCTATCGCCAAAATAGATGCCGCCGACTAATTCACGTACAATAACTAAATCGACACCAGTCACCAGCTCCGGTTTAAGTGGTGAATTTTTTGTTAAGGCGTCTGCAACTTTAACTGGTCGCAGATTTGCATATAAGCCGAGACCTTTACGCAGACCGAGAATTGCACGCTCTGGACGAAGGTCAGCTTTAACATTATCCCATTTAGTACCGCCGACCGCGCCAAATAACACGGCATCAGCCTCTTTACAGGCATTAAGCGTCTCATCTGGCAGTGGTACACCAAATTTATCATAAGCTGTACCGCCTGCATCGTGGTACTTAAATTGGAGATTTAATTTAAATTTGTCGTCAATCTTTTTTAAAACAACGACAGCTGAATCTGTAATTTCTTTACCAATACCGTCACCAGGTATCACAACGATTTTTTTCATTCAATCACCTACTATAATTTATATAATGCTATTATATTTATTTAGAATAACTCAATATTAGACAATAGTCAAGAGATTGGCCGTTATCTGATTATGTCCCAAATCAAACTTATCTGTTGCAACTTCTTATCTGCCAGAAATTTTATCGTTGATTTTGGCAATTTACCTTCTATTGGTGCTTGTCTTTTGTTGTTGAACATTGCCAGACTGAGCAGAAGTTTTGAGTTGATTAATTTGAAGCTGTTTGCTTTCCAAGTTGTCGGATAACTTTTCTTGTGCCGCCAGGTATATTGATTCTTTAATCCCTTTTTTCTTGCCAACTTTGTGGCGGCTCTAGCGGCTAAATATTTCTGCACGACCGCCTGGACACTTTGAGAGTTGATTGCATATATGCCTTTTGTAGCTTCAAAAAGCTCTTTATCCGAAATCCATTCTCCATTGTGGTCTTTGCGATATTCTTTCTGCAAATCCAATACTTTGTTGTAGACCGTCGCCGATATTTGATTGCAAGCAAAGAGTTTATCAAGATTTTCTCTGCTGCTTTTGAAATCTGTCTTAATCGTGCACTTCACTTTATCACCTCGCTTTCGAGATGATTATAGCACATTATCATTTTTAGTACCAATAAATCTTAGTGCCGCTTCATCGCAAAAGTTAAGAGGCTTTCGCGGCTAATTTTCGGTAAATTTTTCATTTTATCTTAATAAAGATTTAATAAAATTTTAATTACATTCTAATTAATATATAATTTACATTTAGATTTATATGTGTTACAATATTCTTGAAATTAAATTTAAGTATTTTATGATAATTTTATATATACATAATAAGGAGTGAGAAACAGTAAACTAAAATGTAGAAAAATGTCTAATCAGGTAGACAAATTTGCAGCGTTATGCTGAAAGCTCATAAAATAAATAGCCATTGAGCCAGTTGGTGCTAACTTTAAAGCAGTCTATGCGCCGGGAAGAAGACCCGTGCAGGTTGATCTTTTGTCAGGTCAAGCCTCTCAATTTCGTATAATATTAAAGCTTAAACGAAGGCGATAAATTTTGACCAACTAAAGAATCCTGATAACTATGAGGTAGAACTCTGAGGGCGGTCGCGGATAGTGGCACTTACAAAAAAATAGCCGGAGGGCTTATACTCACATTATAATGAAAGGAGAAAGCTACAAGATAAATCAACAGAGCATCACCTGAAAGATACTGTTGATATGTACCGCTGGCTAGGCGGGAATTTACGACTGTGGAGTGTCAAGCAAACGTTGGTAGCTGCGGCAAAGACGGACACGTTGAAGCAGTAAGATAGAATCGTGAGGTCTATCCGAATCATCTTGACATAGTTTGTGACTATGTTTTAAGTAGCAGTTGGTTAATTATCGGAGTTGTGATGTATTAGTGTCTAATGCTGTTATCAATTTTTATTTTTAAAGAAAAGAGGTATTGTAATGAAGAAAAGCTTAATTAAAATGTTCGCCGCTGTAATGACGCTGGTCACTGCAATGGTTGTATCAAGCGTAAGTGCATTTGCAGCTGATGAAGTCTACGGCGAAGTTGACTGGAGTACCGGCACCATTCGAGTAGAAGGCTACGGCGTTATGAATCCAAAATTTAGTGCGCCTGGTCAGAGAAAACTCTCTGCAATCGATGCGGCAAAAGCAAATGCTTATGCTCAGTTGCTCGCAATCGTTAAAGGTATCAAAATTGACGCTGTAACCAATGTTGAAAACTATATGGTTGAACATCAAGGCATTGATACCAGGGTCAGCGGTATCGTCAGAGGTGCAAAGATGATTGGTCAGCCAAGATGGGAAGGCGATATCTGCTACGTAGTAATGGAAATGTCAATTTATGGTGGCTCTTCTTCACTCGCCGCTACCGTTCTTGAGCGCCCAGCACAACAAGAACCTATTCCAGCTCCAATTCCTAATGTCACGGCTTCAAATGTCAGCGTAAGTGTTGATGTTTCAGTCACTCAAAGTGTATCAACAACTCAAGTAAACAGACCAGCTGCTCGTGCTTCCGGCAATTACACCGGTGTTATCATTGACTGCCGTGGTCTTCCACAAGGTCAATTAGATAGAATTATGAGTCCGGTTATCATGAATCAAAGCGGTCAGAAAATCTATGGTCACAAAAATCTTAATTACGATCTCGTAATTGAAAAAGGTATGGCTGGCTATTCTGAGGGAACTAGCTCACTCGGTCGTGCTGGCAGCAATCCACTCGTAATCAAAGCTGTTGCACTTGCCAATGCTAATGCTTATCCAGTTATTTCAGACGCTGATGCTAACCGTATGCTCCTCGAAAACAGCAAATCTCATTTCCTCGATAACCTCAATGTTGTATTCATCAGATAATCAAATTTTGGAAATCTAATAGTATTGAATTAATATATAAATCCTGTCGACATAAAATTAATGAAATTGTCGGCAGGATTTTTCATATGTGTAAAAGAATTTATTTAATTGTTGAGGCAATATGTCACAGTCCTTCAAACTTCAATGGTTGATATAATTTTGTTAATTTTTAAATACACGGTGATGAATGTGAAGAAATTAAAAAAAACGAACGCAGCACGAATTTTAGATAATCTCGGCATTAATTACGAAGTTAAAACTTACGAGGTCGATGAAGACGATTTATCTGCTGTTCACGTTGCGGAGACGATGAATCTAGATATTAATACAATTTTTAAGACGCTGGTTGCACGCGGTGATAAGACTGGTGTTATAATGGCGGTCATAAACGGCGCAGATGAAGTTGATCTTAAGGCACTTGCGCGGGCAAGTGGTAATAAAAGCGTTGAAATGGTCGCTTTAAAAGAATTGCAGCCGCTTACAGGCTATATACGCGGTGGCTGCAGTCCGCTAGGCGCTAAGAAAAATTATCCTGTTTATCTCGATAGCAAAGCAATGAAACAAACTAAAATTTCAATCAGCGCCGGAGTTCGCGGCGAGCAGTTGATTTTGGCACCGAATGATTTAATTAAAGCGGCAAATGGTGTTGTCGCCGACTTAGTTCGCTGATTACTGTATTTTATTAAATATAGGAGTGATTATTTTGTTAAATTCTTCAAAAATTGCAATTGCACAAATGAAGATTCTATCCGGTCGACCAGATTTTAATCTTGAAACAATGTTAAAATTTATCAATGAGGCGAAGAATCAAAATGCTGATATAATCATATTTCCTGCACTTTCAATCACAGGTCGTACAAAAGCAACAATGACGAACACACTTTTAAAAGATTATGCCTCTTATAAAAAAGACATTATCAATGCCAGCAGTGGAATCAAAGTCTGTTTCAATGATTCAGGCAGGCAAAACATGAAGCTGACTAATTTTGGCTTTGATGTTCAGGTGATTTCTGATAATGCCCATTTTGTACTCGGAGAGAATAGAAATATAGAACAGTCGAATATACCAGCTTTTTATGTCAATGCCGTTGGCCTAGACGATTGCGGTAAGACCATTTACACGCTTGACGGAAGAAGCAAAGTCCTAAATTCCGACGGCAAAGTTGTATTTCAAGCTAATGCTTATGAAGAAGGCTTATATTGTATTGATCTTGATAAAGTGGATTCAATGCCGGTGATTAATGAGCCTAATGATTCAGAAGCTGCACAGATTTACAATGCGATTCATTATGGAGTTAAAGAGTTTATGTCTCAGATTGGAATGAAAAAGATTGTAATTGGCATTTCAGGCGGTATTGACTCTGCAGTTGATGCGGCATTGTATACTAAAATTTTAGGAGCCGAAAATGTTCTGCTGGTCAATATGCCGAGTGTCTTTAATTCTGCGACAACGCGCGGACTGTCGGAGCAGCTTGCTCACAATCTCGGCTGTAATTATATGGTTGTGCCGATTCAAGAAAGTGTTGATCATACGATTAATCAGATTGAATCCACACATATGACATTTTTAACGGACGGATCAACTCAGCAAGTAAAATTATCTTCGTTCGTTCGTGAAAATATACAGGCGCGTGACCGTAGTGCCAGAGTTCTCGCTACACTTGCAGCAGCATTTGGCGGTGGTTTTACCTGTAATGCGAATAAGGCTGAGACTACTGTCGGTTATGCAACGATGTACGGCGACAGTGCCGGTGTAGTTTCTGCTCTTGCTGATTTGTGGAAGTATCAAGTGTATGAGCTGGCTCACTATCTCAATGATGTTGTATATGGTCGTGAGGTCATTCCACAGGGCATTATTGATATTGTGCCGAGTGCGGAACTCTCCACTGCACAGAATGTTGACGAAGGCAAAGGCGATCCATTAAAATATCCATATCACGATTATCTGTTACGTTCATTTGTCGAGTATAATAAATTGCCGGAAGATATTTTAAATTATTATGCTGACGACCGTCTTGAAGATGAGATTGGCTGCGAGCGTGGACTTGTTAAAAAATATTTTTCCACTGACGCAGATTTTATTACTGATCTTGAACGCTGGTGGAATATGTTTACAGGAATTGCTGTAGCTAAACGTATACAGTCACCGCCACTTATTGCCGTCAGTCAGCGTCCATTTGGTTCTGATTTTAAAGAAGCGCAGCAAGGTTCTTACTATACAAAAGATTATAAAGAATTAAAGTCCAAGCTATTGTCAAAATAATGGTATTGTTTTTCAAAATGCTTTAAAACTTTATAAGAATAGGTGATGATGTACTTGAGAGATTATAATTATTTAAATAATCAACGTTGTGTGTTTGCTTTTAACATATGGAATATCGACTCTGCAATGGCGGTTATGGATGCAGCTGCATCCGAAAAACAGAACGTCATTTTACAAACGTCA
>JAFUTM010000028.1 GCA_017484235.1 Selenomonadaceae bacterium | reverse complement strand
ATTGCTGTCTTTGGCGTTTGATATGAATTTTCTGTTGCAATCTCTTCCACAAATTTATGGTATTCCGGTGAATTTGGAATTGCACCTGTAGTACGCGAAACGGTTTCAACTTTATAAACAGACGGATAAAACAACGGTTTCCAAGACAAAATTAAATTTTCGCCCTGCATCTCAAAAGAAGTTACCAAGCTTTCGTCGCTCACCATCATTACATCGGTCTGTTCGGCTATATAAATACAAAAAAATGTGAAAAACGCAATCAGCGGAGTAAATATTAAAATATTCTTCATAATACAAAATTTTATCACAAGTTAAAATTAGAATCAATAAGTAGTTTGTTATGCCTTAAATCTGGCAGGTCTATGGCGCATACTGTTGACAGGAATGTTGGCGACTAATGCGACGGAGTCGGCGTCATTAGCGAGTGAAATTTCCATGTCATTTTTATTGACTTCCATATAATGAGAAATAACCTGGATAATGTCGTTTTTAAGTCGATCCATAAGCTCCGGTGAAACACTGGCGCGGTCGTGAATGAGTACTACGCGCAACCGTTCTTTAGCAACTTGTCCGGACGGTTTTTCATTTTTGCCAAAAATTTTCATAATCATATCAGCGAGCATATTTCCGCCCTCCAATCAAAACATAAAACTAAACAATTTTTTTAGTCTGGCAAAGAAACCTTCTTTAGGCACTTTCAAAAATGGAATATTTTCACCGCAGAGTCTGCCTACAATATTTTTATAAGCCTGACCAGCGATTGAGCCTTCCATTGTTATAACCGGTTCACCGCGATTTGTCGCCATAACGACCATCTCATCTTCAGGCACTTGGCCAATACATTCAATCGCAAGTATTTCATTTATATCTGTCATATCCAGCATATCACCTTTTTCAACCATATGCTGGCGAATTCTCGTAACAATCAATTTAACATTTTCTTTGTCCGCACGGCCAAGCTCACCAATAACTTTATCGGCGTCACGTACAGATGAAATTTCAGGATTAGTGACGATTATCGCACACTCAGCGGCGGCAATAGCCGTCTTGAAGCCCTGTTCAATGCCAGCTGGGCAATCCAGTATGATATAATCAAATTCTTTGCCCATTTCTTTGCAGAGGTCAACGAGCTGATCTGGATTGACCGCCGTTTTATCTTTGACCTGTGAAGTCGGCAGCAAGTATAGGGTTTCATATTTTTTATGACGGACGAGTGCTTTTTTATAAGGAACACGGCCGCTTGTCACGTCAATTAAATCATACATAATACGATTTTCCAGTCCGAGCAGAAGGTCAAGATTGCGAAGGCCGGTATCTGTATCAATAAGCGCAACCTTATTCCTACGCATTGCAAGACCAACGCCGAGATTGGCAGTTGTCGTTGTCTTGCCAACACCGCCTTTGCCGGACGTAACAACAATAATTTGACTCATATTTATTAATTCCTCCGTTAATTTCAGCTTATAATGAAAGTTAATTTAGATATTCAACAATGGACAAATTATATTACCACACACATACATTGTCAATTAACAATTAAGAATTTACAATTACCAATGAGAAATTAGTAAAACGCAGTTAAAAATTCCTAATTCCTAATTTCTCATTCCTAATTAATAATTAGATTTATCTTGCGATAGGTTCAATGACAATCTGTCCGTCTTTAATTGAGGCACGCTCAGGCGATTCTGCTTTTTCCATAACATCTGGCGAACGTGCAACTAAATCCGCAATGCGAATCTGCAGCGGCATCAACTGATCTGCAACGATAAATGCATTGGCATTGCCAAAAGCACCTGCGTGGACGATACCTCTGCAGGTACCGCGAATGTCAATGCTGCCTCCTGCGATAATTTGGGCTCCAGGATTTACGTTGCCGCAAATTAAAACCGAACTTTTAGTTTTAATTTCCTGTCCGCCGCGCACCGTTCGATTTATTACAATCATTTGTTGTACATCTTCTTCAGGCGGCAGCTTCTTCGGTTCAATTTTAGGTTTTAGCTTAGGCATTTCGGTACTAAAGAGCATTCCATTTTGATGAAAGATTTTTTTCAATACCTCAATCTGTTCATTTGGCAGCGTATCTTTTTGAATGTAAACCGTTGTGCCGCGAATAAAAAAGCTGTTGCCTGAGTTGAGCTTGCCGAGAATGTTAGACTTTATTGCCGGAAATTTAGCATCTTTTGAAAAGGAAAGCTGCAATCCGGCTTTCATTCCTTTAATCTTAACAATATCTTCACTCATTTGGTTCACCGCCATTTTTCATATTTTTTACATAATCTATTATACATTAATCAGAGAAATTTTGTACAGTGTTTTTAAAAATTTTTACATATTTTTTTCACAAATAATTTTATTTATAAAAAAAGATGGCAATTAGCCACCTTATAAACTTATTTAACGCCTTCTCACGAATAAATTCGGAGGATTCTAATTATAGGTAAACGATAATTTGTTTTTATATATAATTAATAGTTTTCAGCGTTGACTTCAAAGTAAGATTGAGAATGTAAGCAAACTGGGCAGGTTTCCGGTGCTTTAGTGCCAACTACAATGTGGCCGCAATTACGGCACTCCCAAACGGTTACGCCGCTCTTCTTGAAGACTTCGCGCATCTCAACATTTTTAAGCAGTTTGCGATAGCGTTCTTCGTGATGTTTCTCAATTTCAGCGACGCCTCTAAACTGTTCGGCTAATTCGTGGAAGCCTTCTTCATCAGCTTCACGTGCCATACGTACATACATATCAGTCCACTCGAAATTCTCACCGTCAGCTGCGTGCTGAAGATTTTCCGGTGTTTGACCGAGTTCGCCAAGTGCCTTAAACCAGAGTTTTGCGTGTTCTTTTTCATTTTCCGCAGTCTTGAGGAATAACGCTGCAATTTGCTCATACCCATTCTTTTTAGCGACAGAAGCATAATACGTATATTTATTTCGTGCCTGTGATTCACCGGCAAAAGCTTCCCAAAGATTTTTCTCCGTCTTAGTGCCAGCGTATTTATTGCGGATATTTACATTCGTTGATGATTGGGTCACGACCTTTTCAAAGTCAGTAGCTGGATGCTTGCAGATTGGACACATGAAATCTTTTGGCAACTCGTCACCTTCGTATTCATAGCCGCAAACAGTACAACGCCAGATCGTTTCGCCATTTGCATTTGTGCCCACTGGCTGTGGTTTTGGTTTAATATGTGCGTGATAATAAGCATAGGTAGCTGACGGAACGGAGTTAATCATCTCCATATCTACTACATCAGCTAAAAATACGGAATGTGTGCCGACATCAATCTGCTGCTTGACATTTGCCGATATGTAAGAATTAGTACCCTGCGTGATTGCTAATGTGCCATTTGCAGTGCGCGTGACTTTATCAAAGCCAAAAAATTTGTCAACGCCAGCAGTGCGTCCACTTTGAAATCCAAAGCGTTTGAACAGTTCAAAACTGGCAGCTTCACTAATGATTGATACCGTAAACTTTTTCGTCTCAGCAATCAAATCGTGAGTGTAGTTTGACTTATTGACAGCAATCGTAATTTGATTTGGTTCAGCAGTAACCTGTGTTACAGTATTAATAATGCAGCCGTTATCTTTGCCATCCTTATTTGCAGTAAGTACGAATAAACCATAAGAAATCTTTTGTACAACAGTATTATCCACAAAAATACCTCCTAACATACATCATACTCTTAAATTAGATTATTATAAATAATAATATGTAAATTTTACATTGTCAACAGATAAAATTATTTAATTTGACGATAAACAAAATTTATTTGCAAAATTTTAATTTATGTATTAAAATATAACATATTTTGGATATAAAATGAATTTTGTATGAAATTTTATTTTGAGGTGGGACAAATTGAAGAGAATCAAAAAAGTTAAGATGAATATTAAAAAAGCAATTTCAATAGCGATGCTTGGCGCATTTACATTTTCGGTTCCTATGGTAACGACAGACGCAAAGAGAGTACACGATCCAGAAGTTGAAACGAATGTACATATGAACCGTGCATCTGATAATCATAGTAAAACTGTCAATCTTACACCTGGAAGAATAACTGATGAAGATCAATTAGAATATACAAGTTCTTCACAAGATATAATAGAGGCTGTCTGGAATTCAAGACAGCGTGAAGCACAACTTAGAAATCAATATGAAAATCAGTCGTATGATAGTCAAGCTTCTTACGATTCACAATATGAATATGATGTACAGGATACACCAAATGTGGAAGTGCCAATAACTACTTCCACTAATGATACTTCAATAATGGGCACTCCAATAGCGACTCAGAGACAATGCGTCAGATATTTACTGAGAAATAATCCTAATCCTGACATTGCAGTTTCCGCTGAAGAAATCGTTGCTTATTATTACGAAGAAGGCGAACGTGAAGGTATTAGACCGGACGTTGCATTTATGCAGGCGTTGAAAGAAACCGGTTTCTTCCGTTATGGTGGCGACGTTGTTCCTGAGCAGAATAATTATTGCGGACTTGGCACCACAGGTGGCGGCGTCAGAGGCACATATTTTTCCACTCCGCAAATAGGAGTGCGTGCACATATTCAGCATTTGCTCGCCTATACTTCTACACGCAAACCTACCTTGCCAATAGTTGATCCTCGTTACAGCCTCGTCAGACAAGCATACGGCAGTCGCACTCTCAGTACGTGGCAAGATTTAAATGGACGCTGGGCCGTTCCTGGTTATTATTATGGTCAGGATATTATGTCAATGTTCAAAGCTATGTTGAGTCAATAAACTAATATTTATGACCTGGATGGGTGAATATAATTGATAGAATTAAAAAATGTAACACTGAATTTAGGAACGAGATTAATATTTGAAAACTTCAATTTACACATAAATAAAGGTGAAAAAATCGGCATAGTTGGCGGTGAAGGTGCTGGCAAAACTACATTATTGGACGTAATTGCTGGACGTGTCGCAACTGATTCAGGCGAAGTCAATGTAACCGGACATATTGTGCCTGTCAGCAGAAATGTCTATGCTAATTTTTCAGAACTGAAAATGGCGGAGATGAGTCTGGCCGAAAAGTTTAAGATGACCATTACCAAAACCATTGATGCCGTTAAAAGTGAAGATAAGATTTTACTTCTCGATGAGCCGACAAAAAATCTGGATAGTGATGAAATTGAATGGTTAATTGATATTCTGAAAACCGCTGATTCTTTGACAGTTGTTGTTGCAAGTAACGACAGATATTTTTTAAAAAAGGTCTGTTCTCGTACTATAACTCTCGGCAGCTCTAATGCATCAAAAATAGTTTTGCCAACAGTTGATTCATTAATCAGTGAAGAAGAAGTTTTAAATGCTGAGAATTTGTTAAAAGTTGTTGACGGCGAGACAGTATTCCAAAAAGTCAGTTTTACTGTTTTGCACGGTCAAAAAGTAGCTTTAGTCGGTAAAAACAGCGTTGGCAAATCTAAATTGTTAAAAGTTTTCGGCGCAGGAATACCAGTTCAAGGTGAATTTAAATTTTCGCCTTCAGTTAAGACAGCTTATATGCCGCGTGTATATTCCGGCGCTGCGGCTAAGACAGAACTTGAAAAATTGATTAACAGTGGAGCAAATTTTTTAATTCTTGATGAGCCAACAGT
>JAFUTM010000281.1 GCA_017484235.1 Selenomonadaceae bacterium | reverse complement strand
GATTAGGATTGCGCTTTTGAATGTACCTTACCATTTGGTCTTGTGAGGCAGTGGCTTCGCCCAAAATGGTTATTGAATTGGGTTCCTCAGGTTCATACATCAATGGATCTAAATTTGGTCCTGCATCAATCAGCTCAACTGTAGCTATCTTTTTCTTGTCGAATTTAATTTTTGCTGCAGAAGTCACTGACACCAACAGTGTCATCGTGATGAAAATGGTCAATACGATAGTTGTTATTTTGTTAATTCTCAATTGTCAATTCTCCATTCCAGATTTTTAGATTATTATTAATTTAATTTTGCGTTTTCTCATTGCGTTTCGCAGATAAGTACTCGTCCATAGCCTGTGCAACTTGTTTAGAATATTTAACGGCAAGAACAACATTTTTAGAACCTGCAACGACGTCGCCGGAAGCAAACACGCCCTCGTGAGTGGTTTTGCCGCCCTCATCAACCACAATGAGACCTTTATCATTGACGTCAATACCACCGGTAGTATTGACGATTTTATCCTTTGGACCTTGACTTATTGCAATAATTGTGCTGTCTGCTTGCTCCAGGACAGGCTCACCTTCTTCAATTACATTGCCTTCATCGTCAAAAGTTCGTGGAATAAAAATAGGTCCTTTATCAGTAAACTCTTTAATCTGCATACCCTGTTGAATGTCGATTCCGTCAACCTGTGCATAATCCAATTCACGTTGGCTTGCAGCGATTCTCTTGCGGCGGGCATAGATTGTTACGTGGCGGCTGCCCATTCTGACAACCGTTCTTGCAACGTCAATTGCAGAATTGCCAGCGCCGATAATTGCGACTGTATCGCCGAGATCATAAGCTTCTGGATTTTGCAGATAGTCAATGGCAAAGTGAACATTACCTAAAGATTCACCTTTGCAGCGTGTGCGGTTAGGACGCCAGACGCCTGTTCCAATGAATACTGCTTCATAACCGTCCGTAAACAGATCGTCAAGGTGAATAGCACCGCCGATTGAAGTATTAGGTCGGAAGTGAATACCCATTTGACGAAGCTTGACTTGATAGCGATCCAGAATCATTTTTGGAAGTCTGAAAGCAGGTATTCCATATCGCATCATACCGCCGACTTTATCCATACGCTCAAAAATAGTAATGTCATAGCCGCGTTCAGCGAGTTTAATGGCAATTGTGATGCCTGCCGGACCAGCTCCAATTATCGCAACCTTTTGACCTTTATCCGGCTCGCGTTCAAGTATAATTTTGTCAAGGTATGCGTCTGATATATAATTTTCAATACTTGGAATATTGATTGCGGCACCGCGTTTGCCTTGAATACAGTTACCCTCGCATTGATTTTCGTGATCACAGACGAGTGAGCAGACTACAGAAAGTGGATTATTGTCAAAAAGCATCTTGCCTGCGGTCTCAGCTTCACCGGCAAGAAACAGGCGTATCATTTCAGGAATGTTTGTTTGAACTGGACAGCCCTTGATTCTGCAGAGCGGTTTTTTACATTGAAGACAACGACGAGCTTCATTAAGTACGTGAACAGCCATTAATAATTCCTCCTGTCAATTACACATCGCATTTTATAATTAATATTTTATATGATTTTAAACGAATTGTCGACAGATTTTTAAAATATTTTATATTTCAGAATATGACGTTGCCAAAATTGATTAAACGCTCTCCATAAGTTTTAATCTTAATTATTTTGTATTGATAACAGTACGAATTGGGAATGGAATTTCAATGCCCTCTTCACGATAGCGCCTGGAAATTTCTTTTATAAACTCGTGTTTCATTACAAATTGAAGATTAAACTGTGTCGAGTGCAAAACCGCATTGAAGTTAATAGACGAATCAGCAAACGTGTGGAATCTTACTACTGGAGCAAGTGGATTACGATCAATTCCTTTATCATCAATAATAGGCTTATAGCCGTCGATTCGTTCCATAATTCCACGTGCAGTCTCAACCGTTACACGTTCTACCTTATCGAGATCGCTGTCGTAGGACACGCCAATTGGTACAGAAATAACAATATCGTCGCGCGGCATTGAATAATTGGTAGTTATGGAACCGGCAATCGTTTTATTAGGAATTACGACGACGCTGCCCTCACTTGCCGGCATAATAGTTGTAAAACGCCAGTTAATGTCGGTAACTCTGCCTTCATCGCCCGTGCTGAGTTTTATATAATCATTAACGCGAAGCTGCTTAGATAAAATTAACTGTAAACCGGAAAAAATATTTGCAAGTGTTTCTTGAAGACCGAGTGCAACTGCCATACCACCGACGCCCATTGCCGTCAAGATTGGTGCAACGGATATACCGCAATATTGTAAAATGATTAATGCACCTGATGCGTAAATAACGGTTTTAAATATTGTATCAAGCAGAGTACTCTGTGAGGCGTCACCGGTTCCAGATAATTTCATTGTAACGACGCCGGAAATGGTGCGCTCCAATACACGTGTGATAGTAAATACGATGACACTAAACAAGAAATAAGAAAATATCCTTGCAAGACCTTCGGGCAGATTACTCGTGTTTACGATCCAATAGAGACCAGTCATTAAACAGAAGTTAATCGGAATGCCGCGCAGCGCACGGAAGAATATTGATTTAATATTGAGTCTCAAATCGTCTACTTTGATGTGTCGATCAATTCTTTGAGTAAGCAAGCGATTTAACGCAATGCCTATTGAAAGTGCAACAGTTAAAATACAGGCCGGCATAATCAGAAGCTCTGATATATGTGCCCAGTTTAAATTTAAAAGATATTCCAATTAAATTTCCTCCTAATATTAAAATTTATATATACATTATGATTAAATGTGATATAATATATTTTGTATCTTAGTAACCAACGCATTATATCACACAGAATGATTAAGGAGCGATGCTAATGTCAGAAATATTGATTGAAGGCAGACGGCTTATGCTAAGACGAGCTACCGTCTCTGACGTAGATTATATCACAGCTTTGCAATTTGCGCCCGAAAATCTTAAATTTATTGTGCCGTTTGACAAAAACTATCAAGGTAAAGCGGCAAAATCTGACGGTACACAAATAATGAATGTCATTATTGAGGAACGTGACACCGAAGATCCTGCCGGCTATTTTATGATTCGTGGTCTGGATAACAAAGCCAAAGAAATGGAATGGACGCACGTAATTGTTGGGCGTAAAGGTCTTGGTTATGGACACGAGGCAATGAAACTGTTAAAAGCCTGGACGTTTGAAGTAAAAAAATTTCATCGTGCCTGGCTGGATTGCAAAGATTATAATGAAATTGCAATTCATCTTTACGAATCCGAAGGTCTGCAGCGTGAAGGATTGATTCGAGAAACGCTCTTGACCGATGGTATTTACGAAAATTTAATTATTTTTGGAATGCTGGATCGTGAATACTTTGAGCGTAAAGCTGATAATAAAGAATTGTCACTCGAGGCAGAAGATTAGAATTATTTTTCACTAAAATAAATGCTGCTAATCTCGTCGGCGATACGTCCAATATTGTTTGGTAAAAATCTTATATTGTACCCGACGAAGTATGGCGAAGTTGCAAAACGAGGTATTATTTTAACATAAATCTGCTCGCCTTTGTGATAGAAAAAGATATTATAACTGGTAAGGTTTTTTCTAAAATAGTGTGTAAGATAATGCACGCCAATTTTAATAAAATCTGCCAGTGTATTAATGTCAGCATCTTTTTGCGGTACAATATTTATTTCACCAAAACCAATGCGCGGGCAATTTGATACATTTATTTCGACGCCGTTCAATTCTTTTATAATAATGCCGTGCATTTCTTCTGGAAAGAATAATAAATCTGATTTTAACTTTGGAAATCCAACGAGTTGCATATGAGGATGGCGAATAGTGCCACCGGACATTGATCCAAAATTTTTAAAAAATAAAACTTCTTCGTATTTTCCACAGTTTAACAAATGCTTCCAATGTTTTAGACCGAGTTTGATAACTCTATGCATATGTTCATCGGTATAATCTGGCATATCAATATCACATTCGTGGCCTTCAATTAAAACGAATTGGTCGGCACCAACGACTACATTGTATTTATTTTTAAGAAAAATTATATCGCCGTCCGTATCAATAATGTTCGTCAGATGTTCCACATCACAAAACGGACATTTATTTTTTGTATGAATTATATTTTCCGGCTTAGTCTTTCCAATATCTGTATCAAATTCAATGAGGTTTATATTGACCAAAGTATCACTACCTTCTCCAATACCAATGAAAATAATTAAAGATCAGTATGATTTATGTTTATATATTAATTAATAAAGTCGTTTCAATGTCGTACCTTTATAATAATGACTTAAAATTTTGTCGTAAGTGTAATTATGTTTTGCAAGATTTTGTGCTCCGTTCTGAGACATACCAACACCATGACCCCAGCCATATCCATTGATTATAACTTCGGAACCACTGATTTTGATTTCAAACAGAGTACTTCTCAAACTGAATATTGAGCGCATCTCCGTGCCGGTGATTTTAGTTTGACCTTTGGTGCCTTGAATATTAATTTCTTTTACTCTGCCAGAGGCAGTTCGGTCAGCAGTAGACTTGCCAATTTTAAGCGGAGTAATTTTTATAGATTTAACTGTGCCGACATTGTGTTTGGCCGCTGCCAGTTTAGAGGAAAAATCATTAATTGGAATACGTAAAGTCCAGGCACCTGTCTCTTTTTCAATCTCAGATACTGCACGAAGATAAGGATAATCAACACCCCAAACATCAATAACATTTTCAGTCATACCGCCTGAATCAGTATGGAACAGTGCCTGGATTAATTTATTGTTATAAAATAATACTTCGCCAAATGTTTCATCAATGATTTTATTCGTAATTCGATGTTCAGCCTCAACACCATTATACACTTGGCAGTGAGTGGTGTTACAGAGATCGTAACCGGAATCCTTGTGACGTTTTCGATTTACTAAGGCAAACGTACGGGCGGCAACCGCCTGTGCTTTAAGTGCTTCTTCGTGATAAGAAGGCGACATCTCTCCTGGTACAACACCACGCAAATATTCCTCTACAGCAACAATATTTATTATAGATAAACCCGAACTGGTTGCGATAACTTTTACGCCTCCACGATACATTTTACCATTAATTTGAGTCTGCATATCTTTTAATTCTTTTTCATTGCGCGGACGAAACTCCATTTCACTGCAGTTTATTGAATGACCATTAACGTGGATTCTATTTCCCACGTTGGAAATCACAATTTCCGTATTCTTATTGATGACTTTTATATTATGATTATTTGCAGAATTAATTAATACTGCTGATAAGTTAGTCTTTAATTTAACTGGCGTATTTGAAATGAACAATCCAACTAAAAGCTCCGGCTGCCAGCTTTTCGGTTTTTCGGCTTGAGCCGTATTCATTATGGTAAATGATAATACAAATGATAAAATTGTAATTAAAGATAAAACCTTTTTCATGCAATCACCACGTTCTGTTTATAACGAAGTCAGCAATTTGTAAAAGAACAAGCTTAATCGAAGAATCAATGGCGTTTGGCAGATTAACCATAGCAGAGTCAATGTGCGCATTTGCTCTCATCTTACAATAGTATTCGGAATCACTTTGCTTTATTATGTTTATCGCGTTCGCAACCTCAGAATCGGATATATTGGATTTAGTGACAAGGTTTAACAAAGTATCCGATTCATTACTCATTGACAATGCGCGGATTACAGGCAAAGTGATAACTCCGCTCTTTAAGTCGCCGCCAAGTGATTTTCCAGTAGCACTTGGATCGCCGAAAAAGTCGAGCAGATCATCAACAATTTGAAACGCTAAGCCAAGATTGAGTCCATATTCGGCTAACGATTTAGTATCCGCTTTATTCAAATTGGCAGCAATGGCACCCAGCTCACAACAAGATGATAAAAATATGGCGGTCTTTAAACAAATTCGTTCATAGTATTCCGTCATACTCGGAACGGTGAATAAAGAGCGATCCTGTGTAATTTCACCAATGCAAAGATTTTTAACCAATTTTGACAATATCAACGAAACTTTATCACCGTAACTGCCTTCAGAAACCAGTTGAAATGCTTTAGCAAAGAGATAATCGCCAGCCAATACTGCAATTTGTGGCCCATACTTTGCGTTGGCGGTTATTTCGCCTCTTCTCATATTGGAGCTGTCTAATATATCGTCGTGTACTAAACTGGCTGTATGAATTAATTCGATAGCCGTTGCCAATGGCATTATTTTCTCAAAAGAATAATTCTTATCCGATTTGGCACACAGAAAGAATAAAATTGGACGCAGACGTTTGCCGCCGCGAACCAAAGGCAGACATACCTCACCAATGAAAGGCTCATCTTTAACTGTCAATTCTATAAATTCATTCAGTTTGATTAAGTCGTTACTTGTTAATTCGTCTAATGTTGAAATAAAATCCAAAAATCTCACCTGTCTTATTGTATTTTGTCTGACTTATTGTATCATAAAAAATTACTTATGCAAAGATAGTTATAAATAGATTTTTTATATATTTATAATTAAAAATCAGATACGTGCATTATAATTAATTCTGATTGCCGAATTTATCTATTGTTAAACATTATATTGCAGGAGACTTTTAATTGACGGCGAATAGAATAGAAATAAATATTTATGTTACGTTTTTTGTATATTTTTTATAATTAAAATTATTTAAATAACTCAATCAATTACGGATTTTTGAGTAAAGGAAAGGCGATAATGTTTACACAAATAACACAGTCTCCATATGGTACGGTAAAATTGGCAGTTAAAGTGGCGCAGCGAATACGAGAGGGTACGGTTGTATGTCTCGAAGGTGGACTTGGTGCAGGCAAAACGCTTTTTGTACAAAGTATGGCACGAACACTCGGCGTACAGGGCGAGGTGACCAGCCCAACTTTTAATTTAATGAACATTTATGAAGGCTTTTGCCCAATAGTACACTTTGATTTATACAGACTGACAACGGAAGAAGAATTGGAAGATATTGGATTTTATGAGTATACGGACTTTCCTGAAGGTATAGTCTTTATTGAATGGGCGGAAAGATTTCCAGAGGCACTGCCCGAAAATTATGTCAAAATTGAATTTGAACGTATAAAAGATGCACGCAATATGAGGCGAATACAATTTTCCTGTGTTGGCGAAGAACACGAAGATTTTTTGAAGGAGCTTGAAGAATTTGTACATAGCGGCGATTGAAACAGCAACAAGGGCAGCCAGTGTTGCCGTTTGTGATGAAAATAAATGCACTGAAATAACACAGGATTCACGTCTTACACACTCGGAAACCTTACTTCCACACTTCAAACAACTTTTGCAGATGTCAAATGTTACACGTGATAAGATTGAAGCAATTGCAGTCAGCATCGGACCTGGATCATTTACTGGACTCAGAATTGGACTTGCCTCAGCAAAGGCCTTAGCGTACGCTTGGAATATACAGATTATAGGTGTGCCGACTTTAATGTCACTTGCATACCATTTTCCGTTCTCAACAGTTATGGCTATGATTGATGCACAGAAGAATCGAGCTTATGTTCAGATTTTTAAGCGTTTAAAATCTGTGACTGAGATTGAAATTTTAAATATTGAGGACGCTGTCAACAAAGCTGAATCTATGAAAGATGAAATTATAATCTGCGGTGATGTTTGCCATAAAATTAAATCTCTGCCTGAAAATGTTATAATTGCGCCGGTTAATATGCGTATGCCGCGTGCGACCAATGTTGCTCTTTGTGGTCGAGACCTCTTGGCAGACGGTAAAATTGACAATGTAATGAATATGGAACCTATGTATATCAGACGTTCCGAAGCTGAAGTCCTTTGGGAACAACGACATTCTCTAATTAGGAATTAGGAATGTTGAATGAGGAATTGTTTCAATTGCGAATTACGAATTGAAAATTATGATTTGGAAGTTAGAATGGAAAATAATAAAATTGAATTTAGAAAAATGATGGCAAGTGATGCCGATGAGATTGCAATTATAGAGGAGATGACTTTTGCTATGCCCTGGTCACGCCGTGACTTTTGGGTTGAGGCAACAAATGAGAACGCCATTTATATTGTTGGCACTATAAATGAAAGTATCGTTGCTTATGCTGGTGCTTGGATATCCTTTGAAGAGGCACAGGTTACCAATGTGGCTGTACATCCTGATTTCCGCAGTCAAGGTATTGGCACTAAACTATTTGCAAAACTAATTGAAGAAGTTAAAAATCGTGGAGTAACGGCTATTACTTTGGAAGTTAGACCTTCTAACGAGACAGCGTTAAAGCTTTATGAAAAATTTGGACTGCACAGCGTCGGAAGGCGAAAACATTATTATATTGACAACAACGAAGACGCAATTATTATGTGGAATACCAATATATAATGTAAAATGTAAAATGTAAAATGGTTATAAACGTTGTGATTTTACTGATGAAATCTGATATTTATTAATAAGGTTATCTAATATGAAAAAAATTTGTATTATGCATCAAGCCAGTATAGGCGATACGCTAATGGCAACTCCAGTTTACAGAGCCATTAAAGAATGTTATCTCGAATGCAAAACAGTTGTTGTAACTTCTCACGTGGGCTATGAGCTGTTGTATGGAAATCCTCACATTGATACACTTCTTCCATATAAAAAAGGCGATGATGTTTTAACAATAATCAAAAATATCTGGCGGTCTGAGGCGGCAGTGATTTTCGATTACCATTATAGAAATGCCTTTTATGCGTTTCTGGCGTTAATTCCTAAGCGGATTGGATATGGAAAAGATTTTATAAATGTGAGAATGCAGGACGAGCCGCTGGAAATGTTTGAGCCATTAAAATATCTTTCAGTAGTAAAACAACTCGGCATACATACAGAAGACTTGACACTCACTCGACCTTATGTGTCTAAACAGGAAAAAGAGCGTGTAATATCAATCTGTGATTCTATAAGAAAGCCGTCTCAAAAATTGATATTGATTGTACCTTTTTCAATGTCAAGTATAAAAGACTGGGAACCTGTAAAATATCGTGAAATTATTCGACGTTTGAAAGAACTTGACTGTGTAGTAGCTATGACCGGCGGCGTAGAACAAATTGAACTTATAAATAAAGAGTTTCCTGATGTTGTAAACTTTGCAGGCAAATTGAATTTACGCGAATCAGCAGAGCTAATCGCACAAGCTGACTTGCAGATTTGTGGTTGTACAGCAATGTTGCACGTCTGCTCAACGACAGATACACCTTCAGTTGCGATTTATGGTCCAACTATTCCTGAACAATGGGCTCCACGTAAAAATTGTAAAGTTATAACTCACAGAATAGAGTGTTCACCTTGTTACAATATTCCTGGAAAACCACCTTGCACAAATAACCGCTGCATAAAGGAAATTGAAGTTGATGAAGTATGGAATGCGGTGCAGCAGGTAATTTGTTAATAACTAAAAACTTGTAATAATGATAAATGAGGATCACATTATGCAGTTAAAGTTGACATATGATGATTTTATGTATAAAATGTTAGTGTTTTTTATTTTTGTTGTCAATCTCTCAACAGCAGCAGCAAGCTGCGCTATTGGATTGATGACAGCAATGGTATTATTTCACAGTATTAAATATAAAAGTTGGCCGCAAATAGATAAAAATATAGGTTATGTATTTTTAATATATTTTACTTTACAAATTATAATAGCTGCAACTTCTTTGGATCCACAAATCAGTTTTAGAGAAATTGCCGGCGAAGTGCATAGGTGTCTGTTGCTTTTTTTTGCTATGCTTTATATTAAGGAAAGCAGCCAACTAAAAAATATTTTAATAGCGTTTTTACTCGCAAGTTTTATTAACGATATTGTCGGAATATATCAGACTTTCATACTTTGGGAACGACCTAAAGGCCTTAGTCATTGGCCAACGATGTTTGCTTCATTTTTATTAATGAAATTTCCCATACAAATTTTTATTGCTACGCTTTCAATGATGCCGATGTGGTCAAGAATTTTGTCCGCTATAACGAGTGCGCTCACGTTACTGTGTCTGGTAGCGTCACAGACGCGAGGTGCGTGGCTGGCGTTCTTAATTTGTTTAATATTTTTTATATTTATATGCAAAAAATATAGATATGTCGCTTTAAAAATTTTGGCTGCAATATTAGTTGCATTTATGCTCTTAGCGGTAAAATATCCATTATTGCAAGACCGTCTGACGAGTATATCTGATTTAAATTTTGGAACTAATAAGGAACGAATTTTGATGTGGGAATCCGCTGCAAATATATTTATAGATTATCCAGTTCACGGCATAGGACAAAATTTGTTTAATAAGATGTATAATACGCAATATATATCACCAGAAGCAAAAGAACGCGCTACTAAAGACGATAAAGGACACGATCACCCACATAATAATTTTATGAAAGTTTTATGTGAAGGCGGTCTTATAGGAGCTTTATCATTCATATTGTTATACGGCTATTTTTTCAGAAGATTTTATTTGTTGTATTTGAAAGAACAATCAGCGATGGCATTTTCTGCAGGATTGACGGCACTTTTAATTTTACTTGCACTGCAGTTAGAAGGGCTTACCGAAACTAATATGAACTTGTCTCCTGTTATGCGTGAGTACTGGTTTTTAATTGGCATGTTGATGGTTTCCGGCAACATCATTATAAACGGAAAGAGTTGATTCTAATGAACGAGATCATAACACTTGGAATAGAAACGAGCTGTGACGAAACATCAGCTTCCATACTAAAAGGCGGCAGAGAAATTTTATCAAACATTATTTCAACACAAATTCCACTGCATCAAAAATTTGGCGGCGTCGTGCCGGAAATTGCTTCTCGCAAGCACATTGTAAACATAATGCCGGTTATTGACGAATCGGTGAGAAGTGCCGGCATTAAGCTGAAAGATATAAATCAAATTGCGGTGACATATGGACCTGGACTTGTCGGAGCACTTTTAGTTGGTGTTTCAACTGCTAAAACGTTGGCATTTGCATTAGACGTGCCGCTGATTGCAGTCAATCATCTGGAAGGTCATATATTTGCAAATTTTTTAACTTATAAAGAATTAGAACCACCATTTTTATCGCTTATTGTTTCCGGCGGCCACACGGCTTTGATAAAAATGAAGAGTTACAACGAATTTGAAATGATTGGTCAGTCAAGAGATGATGCGGCTGGCGAAGCGTTTGATAAAATTGCACGTGTTATGGGCTTGCCTTATCCAGGTGGACCGGAGATTGACAAGCTAGCTAAAACTGGCAATCCAAACGCTGTTGAATTTCCCATTGCAAAAATTGAGGATTTTGATTTTAGTTTCAGCGGTTTAAAGTCAGCCGTATTAAACTATTTAAACAGTGCAAATATGAAGGGCGAATCAGTTAATTATGCTGATGTTGCTGCCAGTTTCCAAAAAGCTGTTATCGATGCGCTGGTCAATAAAACAATTGAAGCTGCAAATAAATTTAATTTTGATAAAATCGTACTTGCTGGCGGAGTGGCAGCCAATTCTGCACTTGAATCGACGCTTAAAACAAATTGTGAAATATACGGATTACAATTTTTTTATCCGTCAAAAATTCTATGTACCGATAATGCCGCAATGATTGCTTGTCGCGGATTTTATAAATCTTTAACAAATAGTTTTGCAGATGAAAGTTTAAATGCAGTACCTGGTTTAAGACTTTAATTTAATGCTTAAAAAGTTTTGCAATTTGCAGGAAAATGTTATATAATGTTGAAATAAAACATAAAATTATAAAAAATCCTTGGTGATAGAAAATGACGGTGACACAACTTAAATTAAGTGCTAATAAAAAATTGATTTGCCCGCGCTGTAATGGTGAGCTTCGCTTTGCTGAAGGTGGAGCTGTCAGAATCGTCAATGGTAAGGTGGATATGAACGCCACGCTGCCTCGTCATATATGCGATCATTGTGGCGTCTTTTATCGTGAATTACTTGGTTCTGGATATTATGATGTCTTTGATTTACCCAAAGAAGAACGTCAGACACCAAAGGCACCGTCAAAACCAAAGATAACTGCTGTTAAAACGCCTATGCAGAAGCGCGTTATTTCTACGGGCGATATTCCACCAACAATTTTAAAGCGTGAAGCAGATGGCAAGTGTCCTTGCCCACGCTGCGGCGATAGAATGAATTTTATTGAAGCAGGTCCTGTACAGATTGTAAATGGTAAACCTGATTTCAGCAATACAATGGATCATTTTGTCTGTCCATATTGTAGGTCTGTATTTCGTAAAATTGTTGGTACAGATTATTTTCAATGGTCAGAAAAGTAGATTTACTGTGTAATTATTTTACAAAACGTATTATAATTAATGATAAATCTTACATATATTATAATGTTATAATCAATGAGGAGGCGATCTGTTGAGAAAGAAAAGCTTTAATTGGTTTGCGCTGATAATGTTTGTCATAGTCGCTTATTTTGTCACCATTTTAGCCTCACAACAGATACATTTGTCTCACGTGAGTGAAAGCCAGCATATGGCTGATAAACGACTTGAAGCCGCTAAATTAGAAAATGATAAACTTAAAAAGCAGTATGAAGAACTTCAAGACGTATCTAATATCGAAAGAATTGCACGCGAAGATTTGGGACTTGCTAAACAGGGCGAACTTCCATATCAAGCTGCAAAATAAATATTAATTTAATTAAAATAGGGACTTAACTATTGGAGGGTAAAGTTTTGGTCATCGAAGTAGGCAGTGTAGTTGAAGGTGTTGTTAGTCGCATTACAAATTTTGGTGCTTTTATTGACATTGAAGGCGGCAAAAATGGATTAGTTCATATCTCAGAAATCTCTGATGTATATGTTCGTGATGTCCGCGACTTTTTAAGTGAAGGTGATAAGGTTCAAGCTAAGGTTATAAATATTGACGACAGAGGAAAAGTTGCGCTTTCATTGAAACAAATGAAAAAGCAGACGCCGGAGTCTGAACCAAGTGGTACACCTTCAAAGAATAAAGCTGTACGTAGTGAACGCTTTGAGAGGAATGATAATAAAAAAGCGCCAAGACCTGTGTCAGCATCTTTTGAAGATAAACTGTCTAAATTTATGAAAGAAAGTGACGAAAAATTAGCAGATTGGAAACGCAAAACCGATTCAAAACGCGGTGGGCGAGGTTCTCGCCGTTCAGACTAACTACTCTCTGCACTTTCTTCAGCAGGGGGTGCTTTTTATCTTATTAATGCGTTTCATTGACAATTGCATAAAGAATAAAATTTTTGATATAAACAATTTTGATGGTAGTGAAATTAATCAAACGATTGATTCTAATCATCAATCATCTACAATAAAAATCATTGTTGCCGTATCTGGAGGCGCCGATTCACTTGCACTTGCTGATTTGCTGTGTCGCTGTAAGCAACGCTTTAATCTTAAACTTTGTATTGCACATTTTGAACACGGTCTCAGAGGCGATGATTCTCTTGCTGATGCTGAATTTGTCAAAAATTTTGCCATTGATCGAGGCTTAGATTATGTTGTTAAATCTGGTGATGTCAATAACTTTGCACAGTTAAACAAACTATCAATTGAAACAGCCGCACGCGATTTAAGACATAAATTTTTGGAAGAAACAAGGCAACAATTTAATTTTGATACTATTGCGCTGGCTCATCACGCTGACGACCAGGCAGAAACAATTTTAATGCGAATACTTCGCGGCACTGGTTCAGTTGGACTATCAGCAATGAAAATGAAATATAAACGATTGCTGAGACCACTTTTAAATTTTAAAAAATCTGAACTTGAACATTATTGTTTACAGAGAAATTTAAAGCCCAGAATTGATTCTACAAATTTTGAGTCAGACGCAACGCGCAACAAGATTCGATTAAATTTATTGCCAGAACTAAAAAAATATAATCCGTCAATTGTGGATACACTCTGCAGACTGGGTGAGTCTTCAGCAGAAGAATCGGATTTTATACATTCTGAAGCTTTAAAAATTTTTCCTTCGGCAGTTAAAGTTATTAAAAAATCCGATAATGTGTCAGTGATGGTCTTATCACAAAAAGTAGTTAAAGCTCAACATATTGCGATGCAAAGAGCCTTAATAAAATTATTTGTCGAATGTATTGTAATGTCTGTTCGTTCGCCAAATTTAGTTGATTCATCAATGAGTGTCAAGGATTTTGGCTTTATACATTTTGAATCAATCAGGCGAGTGCTTACTGATAATTTAAAAGGTGTTGAACTACCTAATAAATTTAGAGCTGATTTAAAACGTGGATTTTTGTCAATCAGCAAAAATTTTAATGTTAATTAAATAGAAGGGACTGGTTAATATGAAAAACACAGAAGATTACATTGAGCGTGTACTGTTTACAGAGGAGGAGATCAGCACACGCGTCGCCGAACTTGGATCACAGATTACTAATGATTACAAAGATATTGATTCTCCGCTTTTGACTGTCGGTATACTCAACGGTGCAGTTGTATTTTTTGCTGATCTCGTCAGAAAAATTAATGTGCCGGTACAGTTTGATATGCTTATCGCTTCGAGCTATGATGCAAATTCGCATACAAGCGGCAAAGTTAATATTCTTAAAAATCTTGAAAATAATGTTCGTAATCGTCATATCCTCCTCATTGAAGACATTATTGATTCTGG
>JAFUTM010000280.1 GCA_017484235.1 Selenomonadaceae bacterium | reverse complement strand
GACGACAATCTCAGAAATTGATTTTGAAGTGATAGAATATGAGAGCTGAACTTCCATATTTTTTAATCGGTACCGCTTATGGCGGTTGGCAGGAATGGTTTTCTGATTATATGATGCGTAAAGGTGGTTTAATAATCTTTAAAAATAATCCACAATAAAATTTTAACTATATATTATACTCGAATAAAAAATCTCGGCTTGCGTATCATCTCGTACGTCGAGTTTTTTATTAAACATTTTCGCAGGAGTTGATACGATTGAGCAGAAAAAATTTACTGATATGGATTTTGGTTGTCGGAGTCTTTGGTATCTTAAACACAGAGATGGGCGTTATCGGTATTCTGCCTTACGTTTCATCTGACTATCACGTCGATTTAACGACGGCAGGACTTTTAATAAGTCTGTTTGCACTTGGAGTTGGAGTCGCCGGACCAACGATGCCGCTTATCTTTTCAAGGTTTCCACGTAAACCCATAATGCTGTTAGTACTCGGCATATTTACCGTCTGTAATGCACTCTCAGTCGTGACGACAGACTTTGATACGCTATTGATGCTGCGTGTAATTCCGTCAATTTTTCACCCAGTTTACTGCGCAATGGCATTTAGTGTGGCGGCAGAACTAGGTGGAAAAAATGCACCGCGTGAAGTGGCAAAGATAAATATAGGCGTAAGTGCCGGAATGGTCGTCGGCGTTCCAATCAGCAACTTTTTAGCGGAGACAATAACCCTTTCAGCGTCAATGACCTTCTTTGCACTGGTCACAGCAGCCGCATTAATTGCAACTATCATTTTTGTGCCGTCGATGAAACAACAAAAGCCGCTGTCATACGGCTCACAAGTAAGTGTACTTCGGCGACCAATGGTATGGGCATCAATTTTCGCAGTAATCTTTCTCAATGGTTCAGTCTTCGGCTGCTTCAATTACCTTGCCGCGTATTTAACTGACGTTACGAAACTGGCACCAACTATGGTATCAATCCTACTGTTCGCTTATGGACTTTGCAATATGGTAGGCAGTATGATTGCCGGCAGACTTTTAACAATTCAGCCGATGTGGACGGCAAAATTATTTCCAATTGCACTGTCGACGGTATATTTGATTCTTTATTTTGGCGGCAGTGAGGCGACGGTTTCAATGTCTATCCTGACTGTAATATGGGGCATCTTAGGCGGCATAAATGGAAATATAAATCAGTACTGGCTCTCACACGCTGCACCGGAGGCACCGGACTTTGCAAACGGATTGTTCCTGACTGCGGCAAATGTCGGCACAATGGCGGCAACGACATTGTGCGGTTTATTCATTGAAAAATTTTCAATTGATGCGGTTATAATAGGCGGCTTAATCTTTTCTGCCGTTTCGTTGATTATCGTTTGGGCACAATGCGCTCGTGGTCTTAAATATTAGAAAGGCGGCCTTATAATGATTAGAAAAATCATTTTTATTATGTTGATAATGTTAATGGCAAGCGGCTGTGGAAGCGAAGCAAAGGATTCTTCTACACCAATAAAAAGCAGTGAGGTACAGACAAATATGAATACAAATGCTGATATGAAACAAATTAATAAAATAAAAATGCAAATTGAAAACCATACATTTGATATAATTCTCGAAGACAATCCAGCTGCTGCTATGCTAATAAAAAAATTGCCGCTGCAGATTGAAATGCAGGAACTTAACGGCAACGAAAAATACTATAAATTTAATGAAACATTTCCAACTGCCGATAATAATCCAGGCAAGATTCACGTTGGCGACGTAATGCTGTTCAATGGCAGCTATCTTGTGATATTTTACAAAGAATTTACAACCGGTTACAGTTACACTCGTTTAGGCCGAATTGAAAATATTGATAATTTTACAGAGCTTGTTGGCGATAAAAATATTAATGTCTTAATTACAAATTGATTTTAAGGTCTAAATTTGTATCCTACTCCCCAAACTGTTATCAAGTGTTTAGGATTAGCCGGGTCTTCTTCTATCGTTTCGCGCAGTCTGTTTATGTGAACTGCTATTGTTGCCGTGTTGCCCATCGAATCCATTCCCCAGATGCGTTCGTATAATGTTTCACGGCTAAATACTTTATCGGCGTTTGACATTAAAAACTCCAATAACTGAAATTCTTTGTTGGGCATTAATTTTTCATTGGATCCGACAAATACTCTGTGTGTATCCGAATCTAATGTTACACTGCCGATTGACAACTTTTGATTTTTAACTTCATCTTTATTTTTTAAGCGATTATATTGAGCAATTTGTGAATTAACCTTAGCAACAAGTACACTCGGAGAAAATGGCTTTTCCATATAGTCATCAGCTCCGAATCCTAAGCCGCGAATTTTGTCAATGTCAGTTTTGCGTGCGGTCAACATCATTATTGGTATATCTAGTTTGTTTCTTATTTTGCGGCAAATTTCAAAACCGTCCATTCCAGGCAGCATAATATCAAGTATGATAAGGTTGTACTTATTAGTTAAAGCTTCTTTCATTCCATCTGGTCCGGTTTCCGTTATTTCAACGTCATAGCCGTGTAATTCCAAATAGTCTTTTTCAATCGAAGCAATATCTGGATCGTCTTCTATTATTAATATCTTTTTATTCATGACTGTTTCTCCTCTTGCTGCAAAATAGGTAACTCTATAATCACCACTAATCCGTGCGGTTGTACATTTTCTATACGCATTGCTCCTTTCATCAATTCCACTGCTCTCAACGCAATTGAAAGACCTAATCCAGTACCATCTTCCGTGCGGCTTCTTGCCTTGTCAGTTCGATAAAATGGTTCCATTAAACGTTCAAGTGATTCTTCCGGTACACCGGATCCATTATCAGCTATACTCAATATCGCAATTTTGTTCTGGCCAATCAATTTTATATAACAATCTATTTCATATTCCGGCTTATATTTTATACTGTTGCTTATAATATTTGAAAGAGTACGCTCAAGCAAGAGGTAACTGCCCATTACTACTATGTTTTCTACGGCGTTGAGTGTCACTGTTGCGCCTGCTTTTTTCCACGAATAATCATTTTCCGATACAAAAAATTCCAGCATATTTTTTAAATTAATTGGTTCCAGCGGTATTGCCTTTTCACCAAGTGAAATTTTTGAAAACATAAACAACTCTTCAATCATATTGTTTAGTTCTTCTACATTCTTTTTTATAACTTTGAAATATCTGTCGCGTTTCGCTGGCGAGTTAGCTACATTGTCAATCAGACCTTCAATGTAGGCTTTAATTGTTGTTATTGGTGTTCGTAAATCGTGTGAGATGCTGGCGACTAATTCTTTGCGGCTATCTTCCTGTCGTTTTCTTTCAATTACAGATTCCTGTAACTTTTGTGCCATCACATTAAAGGCTTCCATTACCGGTTTTATTTCATCGTCAGGTTCGTGGCTCAAATGTAAGTCCAGATCACCATCACGTATTTTTATTGCACCATTTCTGAGTTCATTTAATGGTAAGAGGATATGGCGTAGCACATATCTCGACAATAAAAGACTTGTTATAAACACAAACACCATAAGAAAAATCATTATAAAATAAGTTGTT
>JAFUTM010000279.1 GCA_017484235.1 Selenomonadaceae bacterium | reverse complement strand
TGAGTTCCTTTTGTATGTCGTCGTACTGTGTGTAAAATTCGTCGTTCTTTTCGGACTTAGCACGTGCCAAGCCGTCGTTATAACTATTACTAATAAAATCATTCATTATTATTACTCCAAATAAGTGCGACCGTTATTCCGTCAAATTTAGTTTTGGTGAGTGCAAATTTACCAGTCTTAACGCAGGAAAGAGCGGCCGCCTCACAGACATTGCCAACGCCGATCGTTCGTTTGACAAATTCCGATTCAGATAAATTATATCGCTCAATCGTCCGCTTCAAAGTATTAACATCAAAAAACTTTAACCGTTTATTAACAGACGCAGCAAATTCAATGAGACCAGCCTCGTCACATTTAACGTCGACACTCGCGATTAAATAAATGCGGTCAATCGGTTGATTTATCTTATTGCAAGCCTCAACAACTGCAGTTTCAATTGATTCTTTAGAAATTCCGCGCTTGCAGCCAATACCAAGAATTAATTTAAGCGGCGTTAGATTTAAAACTGTGTCGCCAGCTGTCACATAGATAGGCTCATTATTGAGGATTGCGCGGTTGATAATTTTAATTGCGTCTTTAGGTTCCGGCATTAAACCTAATTTAGAGGCGACGGAATCGATGGCGAATTTTTTATTAACATCAGTTGCAGTCGTGATAACAGGCTCAGCCTCAATGATGTCAGCGATTTTTATTGCAAGGTCATTGGCCCCACCGACGTGACCACTCAAAAGGCTTATCACGTGCTGCCCAAGCTCATCAATAACGATAACCGCAGGGTCGGTGAGCTTACTGACGACGTGAGGCGCAATCATTCTGACTGCAATTCCAGTCGCTGATATAAAGATCAGTGCGTCAAACTTATTAAAATTATCGTCCACCGCATCACGTAATTTATCGAAGTCGCGATTTTTTATAAAGATTGTACAGCCGTCCAGCTTTTGGGCAATTCTCTGAGCAAGTGCCGCGCCCTTTTCCGTAATTGAAAAAATAATTTTACGCATAATTAATTATTATAACCTAAAGCACGCGCCTTAGTAAAGTCCGCCTCTGCACGCGCATTGTCACCAATTGAGTAATAAATAAAGCCACGTGACAAATAAGCCTTTACATAATTTGGATTGAGTTCTATTGCTTTCGTATAGTCTGCTACCGCCGCAGCATAGTTTTTTAATTCAGCATAAGCATTACCGCGATTGTTGTAAGCAATGGCATAATTTGAGTTAAGAGCTATCGCCTTATTATAATCTTCTATTGCCAATTCATATTGCTGTAAGTGTTTATAAGCAACGCCACGATTATTATACGCTTCTGCCAAATTCGGATTCAGCTCTATCGCTTTTGTATAATTTGCTATTGCTTCACTATATTTACCTAAATCGTTATAAGCAATGCCAAGATTGTTGTATGCTATCTCATATTTAGGATTGATAGCAATTGCTTTATTGTAATCGGTCATCGCTTTTTTATGATTATTTAACTTTCTATACAATTCACCACGATTATTATAAGCTTCAAAATATCTTTGATTAAGTTGTATAGCTTTCGTATAATCGTTTATTGCAAGTTCATATTGTTGTAAATCAGAATAAATATAACCACGATTGTAATAATAGCTAGCTTCATTTGGATTCAATTCAATTGCTTTTGTAGAATCAGCTATCGCCAATTCATATTTTTTTAATGCATCATAAGCAGCACCTCGATTGTGGTAAATACCTCCACCATTCGGATATAATGTTAGTGCTTCGTTGTATTTAGCAATAGCACCGTTATAATCGCCCTTATAGTACAACTGGTTGCCTTCCTCTAATTTCTGATTTGCAAGGAATTCATTATCGGCTTGTTGATATGCTGCTCGTATCTCTGCTCGTTCTGCATTGGTCGTTACGTTTTGTGCACGTTTGCGCAGATCTTCTACTTGTCGATCATTTGCATCAGAGGTTTGTCGAGCTGCATTGTTTTGGTTTATTAATGTTGATTTATCTTGTGCATCGCGATTAATCCAGGCTCTTACTCCGTCTGTATCAATGTTGACTCTAACTGTCGCCGTATACATTAATCCGGCTTCGCCGTCTTGTTCAAAGGGCTGAGGCACGCAATTCGTCTCCAGCACTTCCACTATATTATTTGTTATTGTAAAAATTTCATCGTTTGTGAGATTTCCATTAATTAAGCGTGAATAAGACTGAAGATATACGCCCGCTTGTTGTTTAGCATTTTTTATTGCCCGATCAATTGCACGTTGCTGAGCGATATTTTGATTTTCAAAGTCACTCATTATGTATCTGCCAGTACCAGTATATGTTTTAATTTCGGCGTGGACAATTGACACTGTTGACATCAGTAAATTAGTATTAGTAATTGGACAAAATGTCGGCACTATCGTCAGACTGCCAGCCGTCACCGACATAATTATTGCTCGTCGCACCTTTTGACTCACGTACATCTAAATCGCCTCTACTCATCTCCAATAATTTATTGAACAATAAAATTATATAATGATTGTCATTATTGTGTCAATCGTTATTAATGATGTTCAGTTATAAAAATTTATATTTATTTTTGTTGACAAAAGATGTATAATATACGCCGTGATGTTTTTCACTGACAAAAATATATTGGAGGACTAAAATGACAAATGATTTAGTTATAATCAATACATTTATACTTTACATCGGTGTGATGATGGCAATAGGTGTGTATTACTATCGTCAAACCAAGAATATGAGCGATTATTTTTTGGGCAATCGTAAATTGGGCGCGTGGGTTACTTCGTTGAGTGCAGAAGCGTCCGATATGAGCGGCTGGATGCTTATGGGCTTGCCAGGCTTTGCTTATGTTGCAGGTCTCAACGCTGGCTGGATTGCAGTAGGGCTTGGTCTTGGCACGCTTGCAAACTGGAAATTAGTTGCAGCGCGACTTCGCCGATATACTGAAGCTGCAAATAATTCATTGACATTGCCGGATTTTTTGCAGAATCGTTACAAAGATAAAAGCGGACTTTTAAGAATTATACCGGCTATCTTTATTTTGATATTCTTTATATTGTATGCGTCAAGTGGTTTCGTCGCAGCGGGCAAATTATTTGAAACGGTCTTTGGACTGGAATATCAGCTGGCAATCTTCATCGGAGCAGGTTCTGTAGTGTTTTATACATTGGTCGGTGGATTTTTGGCAGTGTCGCGGACGGACTTCATTCAAGGCGTTATGATGTTCTTTGCAATTTTAATCGTGCCAGTTTGCGCGGCAATGACACTCGGCGGCTTTGGTGATACCATTACGGCAATCAGCAATTATAATGAATCAATGTTTAAGCCTTTTACAAAACCGGACGGCTCTACTATAACTTTTATTGAGATTGTATCACTGCTTGCTTGGGGCATTGGTTACTTTGGACAGCCGCACATCTTAGTTAGATTTATGGCGATAAACTCAACTAAGGAAATTCCACAGGCAACACATATCGCAATGACTTGGGTTACAATCTCACTTGCTGCGGCGGTTGCAGTTGGAATGGTAGGCGCAGTCTATTTGACGACACCGCTTGAAGGCACCAACACAGAAACAGTATTTTTAGCTATGACAAATTCGCTGTTTCCACCTATTATTGCTGGCCTCGTATTGTCCGCAGTATTAGCGGCAATTATGTCCACTGCCTCATCTCAATTGCTGGTGGCAGCCTCAGCCTTTGCAAATGATTTTTATCATATGGTGCTTAGAAAGAACGCTGACCAAACTGAACTCGTCTGGATTTCCAGAGCTTCAGTGTTAATTATTGCATCAATCTCTGTCTTTTTGGCGTTTAATCCAGACAGCTTTATTTTAGATATGGTTGCCTACGCTTGGGCAGGATTCGGCGCGGCATTTGGACCAGCAATTTTAATGAGTCTATTCTGGAGACGTGCGACCAGAAATGGTATGATTGCCGGAATCATCGTTGGCGGCGTCACAGTCTTAGTCTGGAAACAGCTTGCACTCTTCGGACTGTATGAGATTGTTCCTGGCTTCATATTCTCATTGATTGCAATTTATGTGGTCAGTCTTATGGACAAAGAACCTGACAAAGAACTCACTGATATGTTTGATGCCGTTGATAAAAGCAATGCGTAATGCATAATTAGGAATGACGAATGAGGAATGATGAATATTTTTTAATTCCTAATTCACAATTCATAATTGAATTAATCGCGAGCGTGATGTGAGCGCCTTCCCGAGCGCTACTGAGCTGGACGCGAAGTTAGCGAGGCGGGTTTTTGCTTCTTTTTGACCGCTCAAAAAGAAGTCTCTAATATTAAAAATAATGAGGTGAGAATATGAGCCGAATAGAAAAATCAATGGAGCTAAAACATAATGGTAATAACTGTTGCCAGTCAGTGTTGTTGTCATTTGCAGACGAATTAGATCTATCAGAAGATGTGCTTAAAAGAATGGGCGCAGCTTTCGGAGCTGGAATGGGCGGAATGGAAGGCACTTGCGGTGCACTTTGCGGCGCAGAGATGGTTCTCGGTCTCAAAGAATATTCCGGTAAGCCTCTTATGAAAGAAGCAAAAACTATATATCAGTCATTTAAGGAAAAGTCCGGTGCAACTATCTGCAAGGAACTCAAAGGCATCGGCACCGGCACAGTTCTCTGCTCTTGTGATGACTGCGTTCGCAACGCTGTACAAATCGTTGAAGAAATACAATAAAATCATAATTTAGGCAACAAAAAATTCGGCATCGACTAATTATAGTATTGCCGAATTTTTAATTGAAGAATTACAATTTATTTACAATCTGTTTAAAGTCGCGACCACGAGCCTCGAATCCGTCGTACATATCGAAGCTCGCACACGCCGGTGATAACAATACAACCTGCGGAGCGTTTGCGATACTTTTAGCAATTTCAACAGCCTTATCCATTGAATAGCCAGCCTCGTGGATTTTGTTTGAATCGAAACCATTGTCAAGTGCAGCCTGTTTGAATCGAGCCGCTGCATCACCAACTAAAATCAATTCATCGACACGCGATTTAACAAGCTCCATAAACTCTGTTAAGTCCGTGCCCTTATCATCGCCGCCCGCAATCAGAATTATGTGACCGTCAAATGTTTCAAGTGCTTTAATCGCCGAATCCGTATTGGTCGCCTTTGAGTCGTTGTAGTACTTAACGCCGTTAATCTCACGGACAAACTCAATACGATGCTCAACGCCAGTAAACGTCATCAAGACTTGGCGCATCTTATCAGCTTCAGCACCTGCACAGAAAGCAACCATTGACGCAGCAAGTGCATTTTCAACATTGTGACCGCCCTTAATTCCAAGTTCGCCAACTGTACAGAGATTGTGGACGCTGCCATTGACTTTGATTACAAGCTCATCACCGCTCAAGAAGGCACCTTCGTCAAGTTCACACTTTCGACTGAAGTAGTAAACCTTGCAATGAGCACGTTCTTTAATATTGCGAGTACGCTCATCATCATAGTTTAGTATTAAAAAGTCCTCATCACTTTCCTCAGCAAAGATTCGCTCTTTCATCTGCTGATAAACTTCCATTGAGCCGTGACGCTTAATGTGGTCGGGCGTGACATTGAGAATAGCCGACACGTGAGGGTGGAAATTATTTGTTGCTTCCATTTGATAAGAGGAAATCTCTGCCGCGATGCAGCCACCGGCACCAACTTCAAGTGCCACTTCAGAAAGCGGAATACCGATGTTGCCGCCAACGCCGACTTTATTATAAGCCGTCTCCAGCAGTAACCCAAGCAGCGTTACCGTTGTCGTTTTACCATTTGTTCCAGTGACCGCGCAGATTGGCGATTGTGCTAAATCATAGGCAAGCTCAACTTCACTGATAATTTTAATATTGCGCTTAATTGCAGACTGAAGAAGAGGTATCCTTATCGGCACGGCGGGCGACACAATAATCAAATCAACTCCGTCAAGTAGAGAATCCGTCTGCTTACCGAATTGTAATTTTATATCAAGTTCACGAAGCTCACCAAAATTATATTTTAAATCAACTTCTGCCTTTGAATCACTGAGCGTTACATCGGCACCAAATTTTTTGGCAATCTTCGCCGCCGCAAAACCACTGATACCTGCGCCAATGACCAAGACCTTCTTATTTATAAAATCCATTAATACTCACCTCGTTAAACTATCCTGACTCTCACGTGCAAGCACTGGCGGTTCTCATTACGAAGTTTGATAGTTTACGCTATCCTTATTCGTGAAGGCGTAGCCAGCACGCCCCTACACAGTTCCTCATAATTGAAGTTCTGCTTACTTTTTCGAAGTATATTTGCTGCTCCGTTTACATCTGCATTCACTATTCGATTATCTAAAGTATTATACAATCCTCGTTTTACACGTTTGCCGCTAAATTCACCTTTGTATGGATTATCTCCATTGTAAAAGGGTATTTCCTCTAAATCCAAAAAACTTGCCTTGCTTGTGTATGATTCTTCTTGTTCAAGATATTTCATTCCATAGCGTTCACATAGATTTCTTAGCAGCTCTCGCAAACTTCCAAAACTTATTTGTGTAAAGTTTTGATTTGTTTGTTTGCCGAGATTTATTCCGCGTTTAAAATCTGGATTGTAATCCTAATTGGCTCTTTATCATAAACTTCTTGAAATTTTCTACTTGTCGGTATCTCTAAGTATCCATTTTTGAACCTTATTTTTTGAATCGGCATCGCTATTAAGAATAAGCTGCCTTTTTTATGATACTTCGGAAGTTTTATTTCTTGGTATTGATATCCGCCTTTTCTTGCCTTGTCTATCAGCGCAAAGAAAGATTTCATTAACGGTCTACTATCTTCATTGTTTGTTGTGCTGCGTGTGCGTGAAGCAGTTTATAGTTCTCATTATCTTTTGTTACATGATAATTTGCTTCGTATCGAAGATAATGCCGTTCAGTAAAGTAATGTTGTCTAACATGATACAGAGCCACGTTGTACAAATTATTGCTGAATAAACACAACATCTTAAGTTTAAGGTAATCCCTTTTAGAGAGTTTACGAATGAAACAAGTCTTCGTAAGACACAGCACGACTTTCACCTCCTTTGTTGCTGATATTAATATTTTACAGTAACAAAAGAAGATTTGTCAATACTTCGTTTGGCTTCTAAGAACCTCCCTATTTGCTCGTTTTAGAGAGCTCGTTCACATTAACACGCTACCGTTAATGCAGTTCTCCGATGAACTTCTATAACTTTCGTTGCAGCACAGACTATAATTACGCCGCTTTTTTGATAACGGCTTGAATTTTAGAACATTTTATTGTACGTGTCAATAGTTTGCTGAAGAATCACTTGGGCGGCTATTTTATTTTAGGAAACTTTAAAATAAATAATATAAAAATTGCCAACAAGTGTTAATAATGATATAATCAAAATGGGTGAATGTAAATGACTAAAGACGCTGCAGAACTTGAAGCTCTTTTATTTGCAGCAGGCGAACCTTTAAGCAAAGAACGAATTGCCGAATTAATGGACACCGGTATAATAGAAGTAAGCGATATTCTACGACAATTAGAAAAAGAACTCACTGGACACGGCATAATGATTCGTGAAGTGAGCGGCGGCTGGCAGCTTTCCACGCGACCTAAATATTATAGTGTTTTGGAGAAGTTATCAGAAACAATAAGCCAGAAGTTGTCAACAGCAATGATGGAAACCCTTGCGATAATAGCATATATGCAGCCAGTAACCAAAATTGAAATTGAAAATATACGCGGCGTAAAGGCAGACCGTGCAATAAATAAACTAATCGGCTTCGAACTCATCGAGGAAGTCGGCCGAAAACCGGTTATTGGGCGACCAATTTTATATGGCACAACGGATAACTTTTTGCATTGCACGGGCATAAGATCGTTAAAAGAACTGCCGAGCCTGCCGGAGAATATTTCATAAATTTTATCAGCAAAAGTATTTATTTTTATAGAAGTTTCGGTTAAAATATAAATACAGATAATAAACGAGGTGGAAGTATTGGAAATAAATTCAATGGAAATAATAAAGACGATAATAATAGGTGTCGTCGAAGGTCTGACAGAATGGCTGCCAATCAGCAGTACTGGACATATGATACTAGTCGACGAATTTATAAAATTAAATGTCAGTAAACAATTTATGGATATGTTTCTCGTAGTGATCCAGCTTGGCGCAATAATGGCGGTGGTCGTGCTGAATTTTGAGAAGCTAAATCCATTTTCAGCGTGGAAAAGCCGTCTGCAAAAGAAGCAGACCTTTCAATTATGGTATAAAGTAATACTGGCGTGTATACCAGCAGCAGCAATCGGACTGCCGCTCAACGACTGGATGGAAGAACACTTAATGACGACACCAGTTGTCGCGTCAATGTTGATTTTGTATGGAATATTGTTTATAATGGTGGAAAATTATAATAGGTATAGAATACCGCGATTTAGAGACATAGATCATCTGGATTATAAGACAGCATTTGTAATTGGTTTGTTTCAAGTGCTGTCGTTAGTTCCAGGCACAAGCCGATCTGGAGCAACCATTTTGGGCGGTATATTATTCGGAACGAGCCGGTATGTCGCAGCAGAGTTCACATTTTTTTTGGCAATACCTGTTATGTTCGGTGCAAGTCTGTTAAAATTGGTTAAGTTTGGCTTTCACTATAGCGGAGCTGAAATGTTAATCCTGGCAGTTGGAATGTTGACGGCGTTTATTGTGTCGATAATCTCAATTAAATTTTTATTGCATTATATTAAAAAGAACGACTTCACCGCGTTTGGCTGGTACAGAATAATACTTGGTATTATAGTATTTATTTATCTCTTTTTAATAGGAGATCCAATATAATTAAAGAGGCGATCTAAGTTGAAGAAAATGCTGATTATATGTGCACTTCTTGTCTTTTTGATAAATTCGACAGCATTTGCCAGAGATAAAGACGAAGATAATTCAGATATAAAGAAAAATTTTGAGATACAATTGGAATATTTCAATGGTAAAATTTTCAATAATCGCAATGTCAATAATTATAATGTACACGTATTTCAGCAATTTAAACAAAGAAGAGCACTGTCAATTTATCGAGGTATCACCTTCACTCGTGCGACTGGATATTCAAAACCTCACAATCATGAAGAATGGTTGGATAGTGAGGGTGTAGGTCTTGGTCCTGCCTTCATGTTGCGTTGGAAGAAGCATCTATCAGGCCGGCTCTATGCTACTGCTGATTTCACGGGCAGCCTCATGTTTTATAATAAAGCACATCCGGCTGAAGGTCGAGCTTATGGATTTTTATGGAGATTAGGTCCAAGACTTTTATGGCAGTATAGTAAAAAAGATGCTGTTAGTCTTGGATATTCTATCAGTCACTTTTCAAATGGATTGCGATCACACAATCCTGGTTATAATGGTTTAGGATTTACCTTGAATTTTCAGCATCAATTTTAATAATAATATTTGACAAGTAGGAG
>JAFUTM010000278.1 GCA_017484235.1 Selenomonadaceae bacterium | reverse complement strand
TCCGCGATTTCCGCGCGGAGGATAACTCGCCCAATACATAATTTTTTCAACTTCTTCACCGGTTTCAACTTTTGGAATGATGATGTTTTGAATTCCGCTGTCAAGAAGCTGCTTAAAAATTCCGGTACCAGCTTCAGGTACTCTCACGACCGGCGTCATATCATAAGGTGCAATCGCCCTTGCAATCTCCAGAATCGTTTGAACTGTATGTGGACCGTGCTCACCGTCAACGAACAACCAGTCATATTTAGAAGTTGCCAAAACTTCCGCAACGTCCGCCGATGTGGTTTCTTGAGCAACACCATATTGCAAGATACCGGCTTCAATACCGTGCTTAAAAGGATTGTGCAAATAATCTTTTACCATTGGCATAAAAATTTTCCTCCAATCAAAAATATTCTAACAACAGATTATGTTATTAGAATATTATAAATTTTTGATTATTTCAATTTACAAAATACAGAATTAGTAAAATAATTTTATAAAATCGTCAAATTGTAAAATTTACTAAAAGCAAAGGCTTGAGTTTATTCGGCATTGATTCAACTAATAATTTTGATAATTCTCTTATTGAGTATGGGCATTTGTCCAAGAACCAATCATTAACGGTTTCTGAAAGTGCTCGCATATAGAATCTCAAGTAAAATTGGATTTCATGTGGCAATTCAGGCATATTATGACGCTTTTTTATCCAATCGGAAACTAAACGTATTGCATGATCATTTGTGGTATAACGAAAGGCATTTTGTCCTACTGCATTTTTCAATAAGTTTATGTAAAATTCTTTATCTTCCAATGCAGTCTCTATCCATTTATATACAACATCTTCAAATGAAATTGTATCGCCTAAATTTTCCATAGCTTCTTCAACTTTTTCATTATAAATCCAAGCCATCAACTCATATTTATCGTGAAAATAGTTATAAAAAGTTGGTGAAGTCATTCCACAATTTTGGGTAATTTCTTTTACTGTAATTTTATCTGCCGGCTTTGACTGTGCTAATTCTTTTAAAGACGCAGCAAGTAATGATTTTGTATTTTGTCGTTGAATCATTTTCTAATTTTAAGCACTCTCTCTGATTGAATTAAGAAGAAGTTTGCAATTTAGCACTGACCAAGTTGCTTTTTCAATTCTTTAATCTGTCTTTCAGATTGTATATATTGATAATGGTAGTAATTCATCATATTAAACGAATATGCCATCAATGCAAGATTGTCATTTAAATCTTTAGATAATTCCTGGCGTACAAGTTCATCTAATTCATATGGACTATTTTGAGTCAAAGAACTTGACAATTTTTGTAAAAACATATGAAACACCATGTATTTTAGTTCTGGTTTATCAGCAAAAATATTTATAGTTTTCATAAACTCATCTGCTGACTTAAATATTTTAGTTATTATATTAAACTTTTTATGGTGTTCGTGTACTGAAGATCCGCGTGAAGTAGAATCTTGACGAGTTCTGTATATTTAAAAGACATTTGGTATATTCAATATCTTTTTGGCAAGGCACAAACACTCAAGAGTAAATATATCATCTTCCAATAATGTGGAGTCAATAAATCTTATATGATTATTAATTATGAAGTCTCGACGATATAAATTCCGCCACACAGTAGTAAAAAACTTTCTGTAGGTAAAATGTATTATGCGTTCAGATAAATCTGTAGTCTCAAAAGTCGGCTTGTCGTACCTTCCAGACCCAACAATACGCAGCTTAGTTTTATTATCTATAAGTTCATCTGTGTCCACATAATCGTTAATGTCTGCATCAAATTTGAAAGGTACCATATTATTATCTGTGTGAATTATATCTATAGTTTCGTCAGTAGTAAAACTATAGAGTTCCTCAAGTGCGGTATGAGTCAAAACATCATCACCGTCAAGAAAATAAATATATTTACCTTTGGCAATGTCAATACCAATATTACGAGGTGTTCCGGCGTTGCCACTGTTCTTTTCCAATTTAATCAAATTTAATTTGCCATTAAATTTAGGTGCAATACTTTCAATGATTGTAACTGAATTATCAGTACTGCAATCATCAACGATAATTAATTCATAATCTTGAAATGTTTGAATTAGAACACTGAGAAGACATTCTTCAATATACTTTTCAACATTATACATAGGTATTATTACAGATATAGCCAGTGATAAATTAATGGGTTAGATCATTTGGCGTAATTCGTGCCTTGAAAATTTTATACGTCCAGCCCTGATAAATCAGCACAATCGGCACGAGAACAACGGCAGCTCCTGTCATTATTGCCAGCGTGTGTGGCGTTGAAGCCGCATTAAATATATCTAAACTCCACTCTGGATTTAAACTCGATACCATAAGTCTTGGGAACATTCCGGCAAATACGCCAATTACCATTCCAGCTATTGACACCGAACTAAATATAAACGAAGATAACTCTCTGCCACGTTTCATTGCAATCCAGGCATTAACAAAACAGACTGCACTCACTGCAAATGGTGCTATCCAAGTAATTTTACTTGTTATATCCGTTGATACTGCCGTCATA
>JAFUTM010000277.1 GCA_017484235.1 Selenomonadaceae bacterium | reverse complement strand
CGTAAAGATATAATAAATCAATTTGCAGTACTTAAAATAGCAGATCCGAAGAATGATAGACCTCACACTATTCCTTATGGAAAATACACAGAATCTATTATAAATCAATTATGCGATGGTCTGAGTGACGATGATTATTTATTCCCAGCACAAACAAGCTCAGGTCATCTGGAATCTCATAGCAAATACATTAAAGCTATAAGTACTGAAGTAGGTGTGAAATTCTGTTTGAAGGATTTACGGCACAGTTTTACGACTTATGCAGCTGTTCATCTTAAAATTGATCATTGTCTTGTGAATATTATGACTAATCACAAGAATGATGATGTAACCTATGATTCTTATGTTACTATAGGATCACCAGACTTTGAAAAGTATCGTGAATCATTTCAGATGGTTGAGGATTTTATACTGAAAAATACAAAATAGTGAAGAAAATTTACATTTTCAGCAAGAAAGGTGGTGTTTATGCCACCTTTTTTATAAATACGGATTTTTTTACGTCAAAATCAAAAATTTTCTAAAAAAAATTCAAAAAACAAAAAGTTCTAATATAAGTAACGAAAAATCAAAATCAGTTACAATCGGTTATAATAATTAAAAAGGAATAAATAAAATGGTAAAACCTATTGATATTGAAAGATTAAGAGAACAATTTGTTAAGGCTGACGTAAATACGATGGTAACAACTGAAGAAGTTTCTGCTTATACTGGATTGAGTGTATCGTGGTTTAATACAAAAGCAGTAGAAGGCGGAGGGATACCTTTTAGGAAAATTGGCAAAAGACGAATGTATCTGAAACAAGATGTTCTGGATTGGCTTGAAAAATATTGTCCGAAAGTATTAAACACAATGCAATATTTTGACTAGCGTAATCTTTAAAAGTTGTAAAGAGGTGTTATATCGTCGGCACCTCTTTTCCCATACAAGAAAACCGCCACAAATAACTGCAGCGGTCTACTATTAGTTGTCATATGTTGTTCAAAAGATTAAAAATGATATTTCATATCAATACTTGCGTCGGTACGATATTCACGATCGATATTGGTTAGCCAGCTTGCCGAAACATCAACATTGTCTTTTAGCTCATAATCAAAACCAAAGCGAACCACCGCACGATTATCACTGCGTTTTTCATCTTGCAGGCGATAAGTGCCCGACATTCCGTTCATTGCCACATCAAGTTCATACGGATTAGCAAATTCGTGATAAACCGCAACTCCGCCATTGACATTGAACTTATGATTTTTAAACGGCTTAAACTCTTTTTCAGCCATCAAGCCAAACCCAGCCTCAACCGAATAATGATTTTGTGACTTAATTCGCAAGCTGTATTCTTTATCGTCCTCATGACCTTTGATGTTGTAGCCAATCACATTAAACTCAGCACTCGGAATAAGTTTTATACCACCAAATTTAACTGGATAACGTGCCTCATTCATCAGCGCAAACATACGTTTTTGGACTTTACCGTCGTAGGTCATATTGTTAAATCCGTCACGATCATAAGAGCCGTCAGCATAACCCATTTTCGGCGCGGTAATCAGCTCAAAGCCGTGTGTTTTATATCCGATTGGCGCACTCATCATAAAGTTGCGGTCAAAACGTCGATTATCATTATTGCCGTCATTAGTGCGAACATCAGTAATGGAAACGCCGACACCAAAGCTCAATTTGCCGTTATTATAACCATTTAATGAATAACGTCCGACTGATCCGAT
>JAFUTM010000276.1 GCA_017484235.1 Selenomonadaceae bacterium | reverse complement strand
TGATTATCTGTTGGAGAACGACCAAAACATCAGCGACACAGACGAGATTGTCGACTTCAATAATTTCATTTTAAACGGCAGGTACACCATTAACTCAAAGTTTCCAACTGACAAGCAGCGGCATATGATTAGCAATGTGATAAACGATATATTCAATGTTTTTGAAGATAAATAAAAACCGCCCGAAGACGGTTGATAAAAACGTTTGCCATTTTAATTTATGATGAACTTCTCGTCAAAATTTTCAAATTCCATATTAATAATTTTGGGATCGGTATAATTGATTCTGTCTTTATTATTTATAGTCGTAAAATCCGTTGCAACGAAGTTCTTGTCTTTGTTCCAATCGTCATAAGGATCATCATAATCCATTGTTTTAATTACAGAATCATCAGCAGACTCTGAAGTCAGTGTATTGTTAAATCCATCTTCAAAAATAAATTGAAATGCCTCTTCGGCAGTAGATACTTCGTGTATTTCAAGGCCAAGATGATCTTTAGGTATGTCTTTGTCGTTTTCTTTAGGTATCAATAAAGTCTTGATACCGGCTTGTTTAGCACCATACGCCTTTTCAAAGACACCGCCGACCGGCCGGACTCGTCCGTGAAGTGAAATTTCACCGGTAACAGCAACGTTCTGCCGAATTTTTTTATTAGTAATAGCACTCACTATAGCAGCGAGTATAGCCGTGCCTGCACTTGGACCGTCGATATTGCCGCCGCCGATGACGTTAATGTGTACGTCATAATCGTGAATGTCTTTGCCGGTCAGTGTACGAAGAACAGACGCGGCGTTAAAAACAGAATCCTTTGCCATTGAGCCGGCAGTCTCATTAAATCGGATTACACCTTTGCCCTTTTCAGACGCTTTAAACGCAACTGCTTCAATTTCAATCACAGAGCCTAAAAATCCAGACACACCAAGCCCGAATATGTGGCCGACAATGGATTCATCAGAAGCCTTCTTAGTGACAAATTGAAATAATCGACTCACCTGCGCAACTTCATAAATGTCTTGCTTAGTTATTTTAACAATTTCTTTATTGACATTGGAATCAGAATCAATATCAGAAGTTAATTCCTCATTCCTCATTTCTAATTCCTCATTGTTAAGTGCCAGACTGTAGGCGTCAGCAAGAATATTAATCGCCTTGCGCCCTTCGATTGTGTACTCACTAATCGTCTCGGCAATTCCGTCGTCAAGCTCCACGTCTAACTTTTGAGTAGCATTATTGACAATTTCAACAATGTGTTTAGGCGTCAAAGGCTCAAAATAAATTTCCGCGCATCTGGAACGGAGCGCAGGATTAATACTGCTGGCGTCACGAGTGGTTGCTCCAATCAATACAAAGTCGGCTGGCGCACCATTTTCAAATAACATTCGAATATATGGCGGCACTCGTTCATCTGCCGGATCATAATACGAAGATTCAAAATAGGCGCGTTTATCTTCCAAAACTTTCAAAAGTTTATTTTGCAGCATTAAATCCATTTCGCCTATCTCGTCAATGAATAAAATTCCGCCGTGCGCGTCCGTAACTAATCCAGGCTTAGGCTCCGGCACGCCAATGTCAGCTAAACTTCGCTGTGCTCCTTGATAAATCGGATCGTGTACTGAACCTAAAAGCGGATTCGTCACATCGCGAGGATCCCAACGAAGAGTAGTTCCGTCGGTCTCAACAAATGGTGCATCTTCAGCAAACGGTGACGAGTTCTTGCCGCGTACGGCTTCCAGCACTAATCTTGCTGCCGTCGTCTTGCCAACGCCAGGCGGGCCATATAAAATAAGGTGCTGCGGATATGGTGAGGCTAATTTGGATCGAAGTGCTTTAACTGCCCGTTCCTGTCCAACGATTTCATCAAGAGTTTTGGGTCTCAAAAGTTCCATAACCGATTGTGTAAGCTGTATTTTCTCCAATGATTCGAGTTCCTCACGTTTTTGTATATCGTGTGGCGACTCCATATCCGGCTTTTCATCTTTCAAGACTTGCAATTTTATATCTTTTAAATATTCATTGTGATCCTTTTCCAGTTTTTCAGTGATTTTACGGTCGATTTTATCTTCGACATTGCGCCGTGCCATTATATCGGCAATTTTCTCAGATAACTTGATGATTTCGGCTGGAATTTCTGATTGTTTAGGTACTGGTCCTATTGTTGGATTCTCTTCCACAATACGCCTTAGTGCCAAAATTCTTTCAGCCGGATTTTGCGAACGCATATAACGGAGCGCGTCCATTTTTCCGGCTTGAATTACCATTCTATCTGAGCCCATAATCTCAACTAAAACTGAATATAATGCGGACACTTCGCGATCCAGTTCAGTTTCTTGACGGATAGGCTCTTGTTGCCAGGTCTGTGATTTTTTCTTATTAAATATACCAGATATTTTATTCCAAAAACTCATCAAAACACCACCAAAATTAATTAGGAATTGTGAATTAGGAATGACGAATTAGAGAAGCGCTATTTATTCATCACGGAAAATATTCCTCATTCTTCATTCTTAATTCCTCATTAGTAATTGCTTTTCCAGCTGCATTGCCCATTGAAAAGGCTGCCTGTAAATTAAAGCCACCTGTAAATCCGTCAATATCGACAACTTCGCCGGCAAAAAATAAATTTTTAATTAGTTTAGATTCCATAGTTTTAGGATTGATTTCCTTAACTGACACGCCGCCTGCCGTGACGATAGCTTCCTCAATCGGTCGCGTCTTAATTATCGTCAATCGTAAATCACGCAAAACACTAATCAGCCGTCGTCGCTCAATCTGCGTCACGGAGTCAATATGTTTATCTTCATTGATATATGATAAATCTATAACAACAGGAATTAAACTGGAAGGCAATAAATCAATGAGTGCATTTTTAATTGACTTGCGTTTAAATTTTTCAAAGTCACGCAGAACACGTGCTTCTAGTTGTTCCGGTGTGAGTGCCGGCTTTAAATTTATCGAAAGTTCAACGGTTTTGCCTTCATTTAGCAAAAATGCGGCTTTTCGGCTCAGTGTTAATATAACAGGTCCAGATACGCCAAAGTGAGTAAACAACATTTCTCCAAATTCATCAGCAATCCTTTTGCCATCAGATAAAAGTGTGACCTTGACATTGCGAAGTGATAATCCCTGTAAATCTTTAACAAAGTTTTCTTCCGTTTCAAGCGGTACAAGTGCCGGTAAAATCTCTGTAACTGTATGACCAAGTTTTTTAGCAATTTTAAAACCGTCACCGGTTGAGCCAGTCGCAGGATAGGAGGCACCGCCAGTAGTTAAAATTACTGCGTCGGCATTTTCAAATTTATTACCAGCTTTATTG
>JAFUTM010000027.1 GCA_017484235.1 Selenomonadaceae bacterium | reverse complement strand
TTGATTGGAGACGGACGCTATGCAGACGACGCTGCGCACGGACTTAACAATTAATGATATTTGCAAAGGTTTTGTCTATAATGAATTAGAAGGTAAGGGCTTGTTTGGCTGGTCCGGCAAGCTCACTATTCAACCGGAATATCAGCGCAATTATCTTTATGCTGAGACTAAAATGGAAGCTGCCGTCGTCAACTCCGTTCTCAAAAAATATCCAATTGGTCTTATATATTTTAATAAAGTCGGCGACGATAAATACGAAGTTTTAGACGGTCAACAGCGAATTACCAGTCTTGGCCGGTTCATCAATGGTAAATTCCCTGTTGACGTTGACGGCTCGCCGCATTATTTTAATTCGCTGCACGCGGATAAGGTTAAACTGCTTTTGGATACCAGCTTAACAATCTATATTTGTGCAGGTGCCGAAACAGAAATAAAAGACTGGTTCCGAACGATTAACATCGCCGGTATCGCGCTTAATCAGCAGGAGATTTCCAACTCCGTCTATTCCGGCTCATTTGTTACAGCGGCGAAGGCTGTATTCAGTAACAGCAAAAATATCAATATTAATAAATGGAGTGCCTACGTTAAGGGCAAAGTCAACCGTCAGGATTTTCTAAAAACTGCGCTTGAATGGCTGGTTAAGACTAATGATCGTGACGAAGTTGATAAATATTTAAGCAAACATCGCAATGATGATAATATAAATGAGTTGAAAACTTATTTTACTTCGGTGATTGACTGGGCAGACAGCACTTTTGACGGTGATGTTAAAAGTGAGATGCGCGGTCTCAACTGGGGTCAACTTTATGAAACTTATCATAATAAAGCTTATGACACAGCTGAAGTAACTTCAAAAGTCAATCAATTGTACGCCGACGAAGCTGTCAAAAACAAGCGCGGCATCTTTGAATATGTGCTTGGCGGCTGCCGCAATGAAAGATTATTGAATATCAGACTTTTTGAGGAATCAACCAAAAAGACAGTATATAATCGCCAGACGAATGAAGCTAAGTTAAAAGATATTTCAAACTGTCCACTCTGCGCGGTCGGCCGCGATGATAATTTCAAGCGAATATGGAAATACAACGAAATGGACGCAGATCACGTGACGGCTTGGAGCAAAGGTGGCGATTCTTCAATCAATAATTCTCAAATGCTCTGCAAAACACATAATCGTTCTAAGGGTAATGCTTAGGTGGATTGATATGTCAAACAGATACAACGACGGCTTGGCACGTGCTAAGTCCGAAAAGAACGACGAATTTTACACACAGTACGACGACATACAAAAGGAACTCAACGCTTACTTAGAGTATGACGCCGACACATTCCGTGATAAGACCGTTCTGTTGCCGTGTGACGATCCAGAGTGGAGCAATTTTACTAAGTTTTTTGCGCAGAATTTTGAGTTCTACGGAATGAAGAAGTTGATTTCAACGAGCTATGCCGCCGAAAATAAAAAGTATGTGTATGAGCCTCAGCTTAAATTAAATCTCTTTGACGACGATCCGAACATTGACGAGGCAAAAGAAAAATCACACGGCAAGATTTTTACGCTTGACCGGTCACAGTCCGGTCGGCGTGATATGTTTCATCTAAAGTGGAAGTATCTTGACGGTGACGGCGATTTCCGAAGTGATGAGGTTAAACGTCTGCGTGATGAGGCTGATATAATAGTGACGAATCCGCCATTTAGTATGTTTCGTGAGTTTTTGGCGTGGATTTTGGAAGCTGATAAAAAGTTTTTAATAATCGGTAACATCAACTGTATAACGTATAAATAAGTATTTCCTCTGATTAAAGATAACAAAATCTGGCTGGGCACCGGTATGGGCAGGTGGATTTCCGGTTTTGCAGTGCCGGACGATTACGAGTTATATGGCACGGAAGCACGAATAAACGAGGACGGCAAACGGATTATATCAACTAATAACGGATTGTGGCTGACGAACCTTGAGCACGGGCGGCGACATCAACCGATGATGCTGATGACTATGCGTGACAACATCAAATACAGTAAGCGTAAACAAGTGCGCGAGCTGGGCTATCAACGCTACGATAATTACGACGCAATCGACGTGCCATTTACCGAATGTATACCGGACGACTATAAGGGCGTTATGGGCGTGCCGATTACTTTTTTGGATAAGTATTGTCCTGAGCAGTTTGAGATACTTGGTGACAGTCGTTATCACGATGGAAAAACTATTGCAGATGATATAAACATCATCAACGGCAAAAAACTTTATAGACGTATTTTGATTCGGAGGCGGAAACAATGAAAGATTTGAGAAATGAAGCTATTGCGCTGGCAACGACAATCCCTGAAAAATATTTGCCTTCAGTAATAGGACTTATGCAGAATTTACAAAATGTATCGGAAAATGATCTGCCAAAGAAGCCTCATATTGACTTTAGCAAATATATGAATCGAGGTCCGAAACTGTTCAACAGCACAGAAGAAATTGATGAATATATAAAGGAGTCGCGCCGTGAAAGAAAATTTTAAAAAAGTATTCTTGGATACATCTCCAATCATTTATCTTTTAGACGGTGACGTTAATTTTGGTCAGAAAACCAGTAAAATTTTGTCAATGATGTCACAAAATAATGTAGAATTTGTTTCATCTGTAATAACTTGTGCAGAATATCTTGTCTATCCTTACAAAATGAACAATGATCCTCTCATTGAGGCGTTTTGGGAAATGGTAAGAGATAACAATATCGTTCTTTATACGATCACACATTATGACGCAATAGAAGCGGCAAAAATTCGCGCGAAATATAAATATTTCAAATTGATGGATTCCTTACAGTTAGCGGTTGCCTGTCTTCAAGGCTGCGATTTATTCTTAACCAATGACAGCCAGCTGACACAGTTCATGGAAATTAAATGTGCTACGATTGCGGACTGGCAGTTCGATTAATCATAATTTATTTTAAGTGATCCAGGCTGCCATTATGCTGGTAAATCGTGAAATGTAAGTGTAACGGCAAAGATGTTTATAAACGAGTATTTATTTGGAGGCGAGAACAATGAAAGATTTGAGAAATGAAGCTATAAATTTAATTGAGACGGTGCCGGAAAAGCATCTGGAATCGGTTGTGGACATTTTGAAAAACGTTCACAATATAACTGATTCGGCATCAGAAAAAAAACGTGTTGACTGGAAAAAAATTATTGAAAAATACTCCGGCAGCGTTGATTGTTTCAAAGACATTGATGTTGAAGCTTACATAAAGGAGTCACGCGGCTATGACAGAGTTTAAAAAAATTTTTCTGGATACTTCGCCGATAATTTATATGTTAGATAAAAATGTCGTCGAATCTTTAAAAGAAAAGACACAACGAATATTTTTATCAATAAATGAACAGGAAATTGAACCAAATTTTGTAATATCAACTATCACTTGCGAAGAATATTTAGTTATTCCTTATCGCACAAATAATCAAAGTGCCGTTGAATCGCTGTGGCATTTTATTTCTGATTCGCATATAACAATCTATGAAGTTAATATGGACATTGCCGTTAAGGCGGCACAAATCCGCGCAGACTATAAATACTTTAAAGCTATGGACGCGCTGCAGCTGGCGACTGCCTGTGTTAATGGCTGTGATTTATTCTTAACCAACGACAGCCAACTGACACAATTCACGGAAATTAAATGTGCCACGATTGCGGACTGGCAGTTCGATTAATCAATACGAAGATTCAAAATAATATAAATTAAGGAGTAATTTACAATGAATAAGTTTGCAAAGGCAGTAACGGGTATCCTCACTGGCACAATCTTGACTGTGACTGCCGGTGCAGGCTTTATTTATACTCAGCGCGACGCCTTAATTCAAAAAGTTGCGGCAAAAGCTGCTGATATTGCCAGTGACGCGCTCGGCACCAGAGTTGAGATTGGCGACATCATAATAGGTAATCTTGGTACCGAATCAATGAGCGATATCACTGTTAAAGACCTTGCGCTTTATGATAAAAACTCCGAACTCATCGCCAGAGCCGAATCCGCCGAAGTGAATTTTAAACTTTTGGACTTATACAACGATCCACTCACCGCGATTAATGAAATTAACGTTAAAAACGTTGAGGGCAACATTGTCAAACGTGACAACGATACTTGGAATTTTAATGATATAAAAACATCTTCCGGCGGCGAGAGCAATTTTGATGCAGATATTAATATTGAAAATGCCAAAATCAATGCAAAATTTGACGATAATGAGCTTATCGCTGACGTGGAGAACGCCGCAATTGACTTTGACTCAACGGCAAAATTTATCGCTGAATTAAACGTGAACAGCGTCGAAGGAGACATCACTGCACTTATTAATAGTGACGATGACAGTGCTGATGATTCTAATAGTGCTGTTGAAGTCTATGATTCCGATTTTGGAAGTTATTCTGACGAATTAACAAAAGTTTTAGCTGCCACTGCTTCTTCCACCGCTGAAGATACATTCTCTCTGGAAAATCTAAATCTAAAATTGGACTTTGACCACACAAATATAAAAGTCGAAGCCGATGTTCAAAATGTAAATGCGGATATTAATGATAACGAGATTGAGGCTTCTAATTTAAAAGCTAAAGTTGATTATGATAATGCTGATGATAAACAAAATATTGAGGCCGAAGTCAGTGCGCGGGCGTTTGATTCAACAAATATTAACGCGACGGCAAGTGTCACTGATAATAAGCAGGTTGTTAATGCTGATGTGAATTTTTTGGACGTTAAAAATGTGCTTCCGTTTATTCCAGATGACATTATGCCGGCCGGTGTTGAGCTTGTAGGCGGAATAGTCAATGATGCTAGTATTAAAGTGATTAAACGCGGCGAAGATTTGACGTTTGACGGTTCTGCTAAGATTTATAACGGCGGCGTTAAAGTTGAACAGATTGATATTGAAAATATTAACGGCACAGTTTCTTTTAATAACTCTGAAGTTTTAGTTGATGCCGCGATGTCAGCTAATGGCCAACAGGCAGAAGTAGAAGGCTCGATTCATATCGATACTGACGAGCCTTATTTTGACATAAATGCGAAGTCCGATTCGTTTAATCCTAATGCAATTATGTATTTGCCAACAGAAGGCGTTGCCAGTTTTAATGCACATCTGACTGGCACCGTCTCCAATCCGATTGTCGACGCTGATATTTATTCGCCTTCCGTCGTTTATGAGGACTTGAGCCTTTTTAATATTTCCACTCATATGAAATACGCTGAAGATGTCGTATATCTTTCTGATTTTAAAACAAATATTTTCGGCGGCACCGCCAGAGGCGACATTGAATTTAAAGCGCAGGACTTATCATATAATGCGCACATTAAAGCTGATTCAATTAGTGTGAATAGACTTAAAAATTATCTGCCTGCTTTGGCAGATGTCAGCGGCTCAATCTCTGCCGACGTTGGCATTAATGGCGTGAGCGACGACCTCGACCAGCTAAAAATTTACGGTTCTGCCACAACTTATAATGTTTATTATGACAACATTACAATAAACAGAGCGGATGCATCATTTTACGTGGAAGGCGACGATGTTAAAATTGATTATTTGAGTGCGTCGCTTCCCAATAGAGGCTCAATCGGCGCGGAGGGAACTATCACTGACGGTGATAATTTAGATTTAAAGTTTTATGGCGGTCACGTCGATATGTCGGTAATTGAGAATTTTATACCGCAGGTTGATGTATCCGGTCTTGCTGATTTTCAAGGACAAATTAACGGTCACGTTGATAATCCTGATATAAATTTGCAGCTCTCAGCAGTTGATAATTCTAAACGTGAAGGTGATAATTTTAAGGGCGTGCTGTTTGATCAGCCTTATGATTCAATTGTACTCACTGCGTCCGGCAGTTTAGACGGCGTTGAAATCAGCAAATTTAATATGATTCGCGACGGTAAAGATGTTTGGATTGCCAAAGGCAAAGTCGGTTTAACTGGCGAAAAGAATCTGGACATAAGAGTTGATACGGTCGGTGCCCGTGCTGAAACGATCGTTGCTCTAGTTGCACCGGATCAGGAACTCACCGGCAACGTCGACAATGTCATAACTGTTACTGGAACTTTGGATAATCCACATTTAACTGGTTATGTTCATTTTTGGCGTGGCTCTTATCGTGGCATACTCGTCAATAGTATGGACGGTGACTATTTTATTGAAGGAAATAAAATTCGCCTTCAGGATTTCCATATCAATTCGCCAATGATTGATATGGATTTAAATGGTGTGATTGACAGAGTGACAACCGATATGGATTTTACTGTTGAGGCTTATGATGTTAATATGCGGCGTTTTGAAGGCAAACTGCCCGAAAATTATCCGGCACGCGGTCACGGGTCTTTCAGCGGAATAATAAAGGGCAATATGGATCACCCAATTTTTGACGGCAAACTCGCAGCAAAGGAACTCAGTTTTAATGGAGTTTCCATTACTAACGTTGACGGTGAGATAAACGTAAATGGTAACGACATTCACCTTGATAACTTCAGCTTCAATCAGGGTGACGGTTCTTATAAAGTTCGTGGCAACATCAATTATGTTACCGGCGTTATGAATGGTAATTCTGAGGTGACCAATGTCGATATACCGGAGCTTTTTGCGCTTGCCAATCTCAAAAATGAATTAGTTACTGGTAAACTCAACAGTAAAATGGAGTTTGGCGGTACGATTCAAAATCCTTCACTTTATATGATTGGAAATATTTCAAAGGGCACCTTTGCCGGTTCTGATATTCACGATATTAATCTTGAATTTAATCTTAAAAACAATACGGTTTACATAGATAAATTGGAGGGCTTTCAGGGCGAGACCGGCGCATTGTCGGCAGAAGGCAAGGCCAGTTTAATTGGACCGCTTGATATGACGCTTTCTGCTCACAATTTAGAACTTGCAATGTTTGCCAAAGCGGTAGGATTGGATGCTGAAGTCGTCGGCACCACAAATATAGAGGCTAAAATCGGCGGTACATCACTCAATCCAGACGTGGAGATGGAAATTGTTGCAAATGGCGGCATCAAAGGTTCAACATTCGATTTAATGCGCGGTAACTTGGAATTAAAAGACGGCATCGTCAATGTAAATAATTTTATCGTACAACGTGCAATTGCTGAAAAGATGTATCAAGTCAGTGCAAAAGGTATTGTGCCGCTGGTATCACTTACTACTGATAAAGCCAGCAAGCTCAACAGTCAGGAACAGATTAACCTTGATATATCGTTGGACGGTGCAGATTTAAGTTTGTTGCCGGTCATAAGTGATTATGTTGCTTGGGCACTCGGCGAAATGCAGGGTAATCTTAAAATTACTGGTACTGCTTCTGATCCGCGCATCAACGGCACAATTTCTGTGGCAGAAGGTTCGACCAAAATTAAAAATATGTCGTCGCTGATTGAACATATGAATATGATTTTAGCTTTTAATGGCAACCGAATTGACATTGAAAATTTCACTGGCAATATCGGCACCGGCAAGTATAATCTGACTGGCGGGCTGGGCTTTGACGGACTTGATCCGACTGATTATAACTTTAATTTTACAGCTGATAAACTTATGATTAAGAGCAGTTTCTTTAGAGGGCCTTTAACAATGGAATTCTCACTTAATGAAGCAGAGACTCGTTTTGGAAAGTTTCCAAAACTTGCCGGACACATCGACCTCGACAACTGTTTAATTTCAGTGCCGACGATTCCAGAATCAGAGGGCGAATCGCCGAATATTTTACTTGATATTGCCGTTAATCTCGGCGATAAAGTTCATTTCTATACGCCGTATTTATATGATATGTATCTGACTGGTCAGGCAAAGTTTGAAGGCTCTACCACTCACCCTAAACCGTCCGGCTCATTTTATGTCAAACGTGGCGGCACGATTAATTATCTTAAGACAGTGTTCAATATTCGTGAAGGCGAAGCACATTTTAATCAACCGGATACTTTCTTCCCAACGATTAAATTTAATGCCGATACCAAACTGACAAAGACACGAATTTATCTGAATATTGACGGCTCGCTCAAAGACAGAAGTATGCGTTTAACCTCAAGTCCTGAGATGAGTGAAACTGAGATTATGCAGCTGTTGACCTTGCGTGACGCTTATCAAAAGGGCGGCGACACTAATATTGAAGCGGGCGATTTACTTACGATTGGCTTACAGATGAGCTTTTTGTCAGAAGTTGAAAGCGCAGTTCGCAAAACATTTGGATTCGATCAGTTTGCAATCTCGCGTGGCAGCGGCTCTGCCTTTGACAATAAAACTGAGCTTCGTGATCGTTCCGAAGAGGAATACAATGTATCAATGGGCAAATACGTTACAGACAACGTGATGTTAAAGTATACACGCGGCATTGGCGGAGACAATATTAATCGTTATGGTGTTCAGTATGATTTTAATGAAAGAATGGGCGTAACCGCTGAACGCGAAGGACACGATTTCATCTTCGGCTTTGAGGCTCGCTGGAAATTTTAACAACATTTAACAACATTGCTGATGTTAAAAAATTTTTGGGTGTGAAGTGTTGGAAGAAAAAATTTTATCTCTTAATTTTGGCAAATTTGAAAAAAATATTCACTATACTATATCAGAAATTAAAAAATTAGGACTTATTAGAAGCGATGAAAATATAAAATATTTACTGGACATTTATGATGATGTTACGGATATAGAACTGAAACGTGAAGTTGTTTCTTCAATTGGCAGACAGAAAGATAACAAAAAGATTTTGGATTTTATAAAGAATAATGTCTATAAATGTGGTTTTATGGATTTAGTTTATCAAATGTATAGGACTTGCTTATACAAAGGAAAAACCGACGAGGAATTTAAAATTCTTGGTGATGAAATAAAAAAATTCTTTAATAATGAAGTACTCAATAAAATGAGTGATTATTTTAATTACAAACAGTCGCACGTTGGTAAAAAAGATCGCGTTGTAAAATATTTAAAACCGATATTGCTGCAAGGAAATAATATTGAAACTTTAAGTAAAATCGAAGAAAATTCAGTTCAATTAATATTTACTTCACCGCCATATTATAATGCAAAAATTTATTCTAATTATCATTCATATCAAGATTATTTAGAAGATATGTTTCATACTCTTAAAGCCTGCCACAGAGTTTTGGAAGAGGGAAGATTTATAATTATAAATGTTTCACCTGTGATTTCCAAAAGACCTGGCAGAGAATTTGAAAGTATTCGTTATCCCATACATTTTGATTTCCATAATTTACTGACGAAAGCCGGATTTTACTTTATTGATGAGATACAGTGGATAAAGCCAGAATCTTCAGTAAAAAACAGGAATGGCGGCTATCAGCAAACGCATATGCCTTTAAGTTACAAACCGAATTGCATTAATGAAAGTATAATGGTTTACAGAAAATATGCCCCTTTTTTATTAGATAAAAACATTGCGATGTATGACAAAACTTTTGCAAACGACGGAATTTTTGAATCATCAAACTGTTGGTATATCGCCCCTGCTTCCAATAAGAGTCACCCTGCCGTTTTTCCAAAAGAATTGTGTAGAAGAATTTTAAAGTATTATTCATTTCGCGGCGATGTGGTTTTAGACCCGTTTGCTGGCTCAGGAACTTTTGGAGAAGTTGCTATTGAGATGAAAAGAACCCCTATTTTATGTGAAAAAAATGAATTGTATTGTAAACTTATAAATGAGGGAAATTATTATGTTCAGCTTTAAATCTACAGTTATTGATGCTACTGTCGAAAAGTTGATTAATGGCCAAGATTACAGACAGGAAGTTGTCAATGATATAAATGTAAAATTTTTGGATTTTACTTTGGAATTTTTTAAAGAAATTGTTAATGCAAAATTGAACGATAAAAAGTTAAACCTGGATTGGTATAAGCAACATTTTTTGAATGATGAAAATTACAGTAAAAGCGATATTGACATTTTTTCTGGAATGAATTTAAAAACTATAAATAATATTTACAAAACGACAATTAAACAAGTAGTAATTGATGTTGCGAATAAAAATTATGATTACCTAAAAGATTTAATTCAACAGTTAGAAATGGACGGTACAGACGAATTAAACATTCAAATTAAAATTACCAAAAATGACATTTCTGTAGATTTAAATTTGTCAGAAAGTTTGATTATTCTAAATGCGTTGGCAACAAAAAAAATTACACTTCGAGGTGGCGTGTGGTCGGCTATTGGAAAAAGCGTAGAAAAGCCACTTTTAATAAAACTTTGCAATTTGTGTGGAGTTTCTCAAAAAAAATTATAATGCAGAAAATTTTGTCAGAGATAAAAATTTAGATTTTGATCGCGAAGTTGATTTTAAATTATATGGTAAAAATAAAAAAGAATATCGTTGCGAAGTAAAATTAATTGGCAGCGGCAATCCTGAATCTGCAGATGCAGTTATCGCAAGAGATTCAGATATTTTTGTTGCCGACACACTCAGCACACAAAATAAAAATCAATTAAATCAGCTTGGTATTCTTTGGGTTGAATTGAAAGATCACAGCAAAGAAAATATTATTTCACAATTCAAAAGTATTCTTTCAAAATTAAAAATTCCTTTTCATAATCAATTGATTCGATAAAACATCTGTGATTAAAAAACTTTATCCTAATAAAATAATTTCCAGTGAAATGCTTGGAGGGTTAAATTTGAAAAAAAATTTTATGATGGACCTTTTAATTTTTGTTAGTGGTTTAATTTGTATCGTAACAGGAATAATTTTAGATTTTCATCTTCTTGGCAACAGTCGCGAAGCCAGAATGCTCTGTAAAGATATTCATACCTATAGCGGTTACATTATGTCTGTTGGCTTAATTTTTCACATTGCCTGGCATACTTCCTGGATAAAAAGTGCGGCTAAAAGTGTTCTTTTTAAGAGTAATAGAAATATTAAACGATAAAAAATAAACCTTCTATTGTGTTAATGCAATAGAAGATTTTTTATTATGATAAATAGATTAATTTGCTGATTTAATAATTTGGAAAATCAAAAATTACTTTATCATTGACATCAATATCTTTGCCCAACTGCACTTCAATGATAACCATTTTAGTTTCAGCTATAACTGTGTGTTTGCAGCCAACTGGCAATTCGACAATATCACCATGATTTAAAGATTTTTTAACACCATCAATTATAGTAAGTCCTGTACCTTCAACAACAGTCCATACCTCACGGCGGTATTTATGACGGTGATAATTCATCTTGTGATTCGGATTCAATGTAACTTTTATGGTAAGATTGTCGTCGCCAACGTCAATCACTTTAAAACTGCCCCAAGATTTTTCGGCAAATCTTATATGTTGATGAATGTTCTCGACAAACGGCTTAATATAGCTTGATTTATTTTTGTCAGAAACTAAAATACCTTCAGGACTGGCGGCAACTATAGCATCGTTTAAGCCCATACATATTATTGGTAAATCAGACTCGTTAATAACGTGCAGATTATGACAAGTCTCATCTGCCTGCACTTTGCCGATATAATGGTTGTCCATAACTTCCGTCAACGTGTTCCAGGTACCAACATCTTTCCACTCGCCATTGTAGCGGAGAACTTTTATATTTGATTCGTGCTCAACCACCGCATAATCAAAACTGATGTTTGTCAATGATTCATAATTGTGCAACAAGTCATTATATGAACTAAATCCTAAAGTCTGCTGCGCTTTATCTAACACGTAGCTCAATTTAAAAGCAAATACTCCACCATTCCAAAGTGCACCAGCCTCAATGTATTGTTTAGCCGTCTGCTCATCCGGCTTTTCTTTAAACGTTTTAACCTTGCTGACGGATTCTGTTGAGAATGGAATGATATACCCATACTTTTCACTCGGATAAGTCGGTTGTATTCCCATTAATGCAAGTGGTGTATCATTTGAGATCAGTTTAATTAATTCGTTGAACTGGATAAAGAATGAATCTTCAACATATGGATCTACAGGACACACTACAACTGGTTCATTTGAGTCAACTTTTTTTATATCGTGAAGATAGGCTGCAGCTAATGCTATTGACGGAAATGTATTGCGTCGATAAGGCTCGACTGAAATGGATATACTGTCATCAATATACTTTTTCAAAATAGTTTCCTGCGTTTTGGACGTTGCAACAACAATTGACAAATCGTCATTGATTCGGCGAATTTGTTTAAGCGTTCGCTGCAACATTGATTCGTATTGATCTTCTGTTGTTTTAAATATTTTTATAAATTGTTTGGAACGTATATCGTTTGATAGCGGCCATAATCTTTTTCCGCTGCCACCGGATAATAATACTATGTTCAACTTAAAAGTCACCTCATAATAATTTAATACTACCAATGATAGTGGAACCTAAGCAGCTTAGAGTCTTGGGAATTATCATCAAATGAACGTTTAATAAAATTCCACATTTTGTATTTGTCAATGATTTTTTGACCTTCTTTAAGAATTTCAGATTTACGCTTATCTTTGTTTGCTTTTTCTGCTAAATGTTCTATAACAGAATCAGGCGATGCTAATGTCTTTGCTGCACCGTCAAAAATTTGAGAAGCAATCTCTCGTGAAATATCCACGGACAATCCTGCACTAATGGCTCCTTCAATCATTCCATTTATTGTATAATATGCAGAAATTGTCTCAGCAAAAAATATTTCATTAATCAGCTCAAATTCTTTTTCAGACTTCACTTTAATTATTTTACCGATATTTGACAACATCATTTGAGCAATAACTTCACCGTCTGTTTTATGCACTGATCCAACCACATAAGAGCATAGACCGGCACCACTCACAATATATGGTGTCGTCGTTATTCTTATTTCGGCTTGTTTTGGAAAATGTTTCTCCAATTTGGCAATGCTCATTCCATAAACATTGGATATGATTAAAGCATCGTCGGCGACTTTATTTTTAATTTGATTAACTATCTGCTCTGCTTCATCAGGATAAAGAGCGAGCACAACAACTTCCGCTTTTGACAGTTCATTTAAATTATCCATCGTATGTACATTGTATTGTTCACGAAGTTGTTTACGGCGATTTTCGTCTTTACTGTATACGTAAAAAACAGCAGGATTAATATTTGATTGTTTTACAGCGGTTGAAATCATAAGTTCAGTTAAAAGTCCGTCGCCAATAATTGCACGAATAGAATCTTCTGCCATAATAACCTCCATTGTCATTGATAGAGCTAAAGAGTGTTTATGTTAAAAATTCGCCAATCTCAAAATACGTTCACAAAGTTCTGGAAATTCAATATCAATCGCTGCCGCTGCGTCAGGAACAAGTGAAGTCTCCGTCATACCAGGAACAGTGTTGACTTCAATTACATATGGTATATTATTTTCATCGATCATCATATCCACGCGAGCGACACCACTACATTTGCAAACGTCAAACGTTTTAATAGCAAGTGATTGTATTTCCTCTGTAAGCTCATCAGAAATTTGAGCCGGTACGATATGAGTTGAAGCACCTTTTGTATATTTACTTTCGTAGTCGTAACGACCGGAAACCGTCGTAATTTCAATCACAGGGAACGCTTCTGCGTGTTCTGCATTGCCCCAAACTGCTACCGTCATTTCACGACCTTTGATAAATTCTTCAATGATGATTTCGTCACCAAATTCAAAGGCAGCACGCGCTGCACTAGCGAGGTCTTCTTTCTTCTCAACGATGTAAACGCCTATACTGGAGCCTTGCGAAGGTGCCTTGACAACGACCGGAAAACCAAAAGTCTTCTCAATATTATCAGCGATTGACTTGTTGCGTTCTTTAGCCGTCTTGCGGTAAACGACAAACTTAGGCGTATTGATATTTTTTGCATTAAAAATGCGCTTAGCCATAACTTTATCCATTGTTAGTGCCGAACTCAGAACGCCTGAACCAGTATAAGGAATATCGAGCATATCGAGGACACCTTGTATTAAGCCGTCTTCTCCGTATTTGCCGTGAACAGCATTAAAAACAATGTCGCAGTCCATTTCTTTTATGTCACTGGCAAAAGTCTGCGGATTGAGTTCCATTCCTTCAGCGTCATAGCCTTTAGATTGTAAAGCTTGTAAAATTGCGTTACCCGTGCGGCGAGAGACCTCAGCCTCAGTAGAAGTGCCGCCCATAACAACGATAATCTTCTTGCGGCGTTTGAGCATTTCGACGAGTTCTTCACCAACTTTATAAATATTGCCCGCGCCCATTGTGATGACTAAATCGCCCTCGTCGACAACATCAACAAGATATTCTGCAATGGCATCGACATTAGGATTGTAGGATACTTCCTGGCTGGTAGTTTCGATAACTTCTTTGAGCATTGACTCGCCAGTTACGCCCTCAATCGGCTGTTCACCAGCGGCATATATATCCGTTAAAACCAATATGTCGGCTTCTTTGAATGCACTGCCAAACTCTTTTAACAAAAGTTTTGTTCGTGAATAACGATGAGGCTGGAAAACGCAAATTAAACGTTTAGGTTTTGTATCACGCGCAGCTCTGAGCGTGGCAGCAATCTCAGTTGGATGGTGTGCATAATCATCTACAATCCAGACATTCTTAACGTGACCTTTCGTTTGGAAACGACGCTTCGCACCGTGAAATTGTGAAAGTCCACTTGCAATTTTATCAAAATCAACGCCAATATGAACTCCAACGGCAATCGTCGCAAGCGCATTTAACACATTGTGCTGACCGTGAATTTTTAGTGAGACGTGACCAAGTTCTTTATATTGGGAATCTACTTTTTGTACTGCATCAAATTC
>JAFUTM010000275.1 GCA_017484235.1 Selenomonadaceae bacterium | reverse complement strand
GTGCTGAACATATAATCGACAAGAATATTGCGGCTAACGCTGCCCTCATTGGCGTATAGCCGGATACGAGCAAGAACACGATAACTACTAATGGAATTGCAAGATGCCCGCGTTCCTTGAGGATTATTGAAATTTTAGGCAATTCATTTCGCGGAACGCCTTTTAAATTATTTCGTTTAGCTTCAAAATGGACGCCCAGCCACACTCCAGCAAAATACAACAATGCTGGAATGGCAGCAGCCTTGACAATTTCTATATAAGGCACACCGACAAATTCCGCCATTAAGAATGCGGCGGCACCCATTACTGGCGGCATAAGCTGACCGCCGGTGGACGAGGCCGCCTCAACCGCACCGGCAAAATTTTTATCATAACCTAACTTCTTCATCATTGGAATAGTAAGGCTGCCGGTGCCGACAACATTTGCAACTGAGCTGCCGGAAACCGTGCCCATAAGTCCGCTGGAAAGTACTGCCACTTTTGCCGGTCCGCCGCTTGCCCAGCCTGCAATGGAATTTGCAAGATCAATAAAAAACTTGCCGAGACCAGTCGACTCTAAATACGCGCCAAACAATATAAACAAGAATATAAACGTTGACGACACACCAAGTGGTATTCCGAATATACCTTCGGTCGTGTAATAAATATGGCTTATCAACTGCTCAACCGTTAGACCGCGATGAGCAAGTATTCCTGGCAAATTTGGACCGGCGAAGGCATAAACTAAAAATAATAAAATTACCGTCACCATTGGTATTCCTACTACTCGGCGAGTGGCTTCAATGATTAAAATTGTGCCAATGAGACCGACTAATAAATCCGTGCTTGTGACTGTTCCAGCCCTTAAGACGAGTTGTTTATAGTTTGCTACAATATATAATGGAGCTGCCGCGCTCAGTATAGCAAGCACTACGTCTAAGAGGTGGACTTTATTTCGTGACCAGGATTTTTTGCTTGGATAGAGTAAATAAGCTAAGCAGAGTCCAAAGCTCAGATGAACGGCACGCTGTAATTGAGCATCTAACACGCCGAACATAGCGGTATAAAGCTGAAATATTGAAAACGTTATTGCCAATGCCGTGACAATTTTAGCCGCTATACCGGTATATTCCATTTTGTCAGACTCGACATCGTACTTTTTTAAAATGTCATTATTTAGATTACTGTCAGTTTTACTTGACATCAAATTCCACCTTTCAAAAGAAATGTAGATTTTTGTGGCAATTATGAACTGTAGAGTTTAAACATCACTTTATAAAGTGGAACAACGAATAAATCAAATTTTGTGCCTAACTTATAAAGTTCATATAATTTATATTCGTGCCCATTAAAGTATAGCGTAAGCTGTGAGTCAACACCGGTGCGGAAGGATAATTCTTTAAAGCTGCGATTCATATCTTCAAAAATAAAATAGTCTCCTTCGCGATAAAAATTGCCCTCTTCTTCCAGAAACGGAAGCCCGACGCCAAAGGATTGATATTTTGTTTTGTCGAGTTTAATGGTGCCGTCCGCAGTTACAGTAAAGTATTCTTCAACCGGTGTCTTTTGAACTGAATGTATAAATCGCGTATAAAAATGCAGTTCTCCATTGGCACACTCCATTACCAGTGGTTGATTATCAACCCAAATAAAGAAGTATGGTTGTTGAATGAAATATAACACCGCCATTATTATACAAACAAAGATTATTTTAAATTTCATAAAGTTATTCCACGACACCATTTACAACGTCGGCGTTCCTTTTCTCAAAGAAACTGATAAAATCATCAACCGGCATTGGTTTGGCGTTTAAAAATCCTTGCCCGTAACGGCAGCCCAGACT